>JAJYIM010000025.1 GCA_021790115.1 Actinomycetes bacterium
TTCAATAGCTTTCAAACGGCGGCGTTCCAATTGCTCCGGGCTTCCGAATGGCCTCATGTGCCACCTCCTAAAGCAGGGTAACCTTCTGCCCGGATATTACAGGACATTAGTTATGCAGTAATCAATAATTCTATAGTTTTGGAGGGAAGTTTGAAAAAGGAAGCCGTTGTCTTATGAGACAACGTTTCAATGGAATCGAAGCGCTTGAGTGCATGCGCTCTCATGATTACAGACTTAGCGTGTCTTATCTTATTTTGTTAAGTTATGGGTCAAGTCCCAAAAGTCTTTGCGCATAGCAAATTTGCGAACTCTTCGACAAACTACTTTCCCGCCGCGCCAGACCCCAGGTAATCCGCCGGCGCGATAATCAGTACGCCCTCGATCGTCTTACCGTACAGGAAGCCGAAGTGAGTAAAATCGCCCGTAATGAGATGAGTGGCTTCTGAGACGATTGCGGTTTGCAGAATCGGTATGTCTTTCGCCGGCAGGCCGTGGGATTCTGAGCCTGCATTTGCCGGCGGCGCGGCGACTATCTTAACCCGGCAAAGAAGTCTTTCCAGTTCTGCCTGCTGTGTAACCTCTTTCAGATTACGCCGAGCCTCTTCGACGGCATATGTGGAAGTGATCAGCACCGCCTTGTGTTCGTGGGCTACCGCCCAGAGACGCTTCAGGCCGCCCGCTGATTTGTATGCGGCCGAGAACAGGACGTTAGCGTCGAGAAAGACGCGGTCCAAGACTTATGTATGGCCGGGACGCCGGTGAGGGATGATGTCGGGGTCGAGGCCCATTTTTTCCACTTCCCTGCGGGCGCGCCGGTAGTCCTTCTCATCAACGGCGTTGCCGAGCAGGAACTCAGCCCGCCGCTCTTTGC
Source organism: Actinomycetes bacterium (assembly GCA_021790115.1). GTDB lineage: Bacteria > Actinomycetota > Thermoleophilia > BMS3ABIN01 > BMS3ABIN01 > JACWAD01. Next base: position 872 of record JAJYIM010000025.1, read on the forward strand.
TATATATCTCAACGGGCATGGCTATGGCCGGGCGGATGAGCACGCCGTCATCCCGCTCTTCCTCGATTATCAGCGAGCCTTCGTCCAGGCCGAAGCGGCGCCTGAGCGAGGCAGCGATAACCACGGTGCCCCTCTTACCCACCTTGCCGGTCTCCCGGATTAGCGAGGCCCCACGAGCGCTGTCCTCTGGCTTGTCGCCAGGCTTTGGATATTTTTCCCTTTTTGCCATTTATTCAGATTGTCTGATTTTCTGATATTGTCGAGCATCGGGGCTTGTGAGTCAATGGCTGACCGCCAGCCTGAGGAACAAAAAGCGTGTGGCGCCAGATTCCTTCTACTGCGCATGGTTACCGCAGCCACTGAATCCTGACCGCGCTGGCCACCTTCGCAGGAAAAAATATTCACTCACTCACGAAACAATCTCGACGCCATGCGGCAGCGCGTTTTACGCGGTTTCACGAAACATACTTCCCGATAATATCCTTCAGCTTCTCCTTCGTCGCCGCCGGGATCGCGTCCGGCGCCGTCATCACACCATACTGCATCGCCGTGGCGAAGCCGCATTCGCTGCGTGGCAAGCGTTGTTGCCAAGTCAAAGCGCCAGAATTTTTCCCGCCATGATGGCTGCGTTTTTGGCGCCGTTGATCGCCATGCAGGCGACGGGGACGCCGGGCGGCATCTGGGCGATGGAGAGCAGGGAGTCGAGGCCTCCCAGTTCCTGCGTGTTGATGGGAACGCCGATTACCGGCAGGGAGGTAAGAGAAGCGACCACGCCGGGCAGCGCCGCCGCCATGCCGGCGCCGGCGATGATGACCTTAAGCCCGCGGCCGGCGGCTGTTTCTGCGTATGCGGCCAGCTTTTTGGGGTCGCGGTGGGCGCTGATGACGTTAACCTCGTAGGGAATCTCCAGCCGGTCGAGCTCGTCGCAGGCCGGCTGCATCGCTTCGCGGTCTGATTCACTGCCCATCACAATCCCCACCAGCGCGTCCCCGGCCCCGGCCTCGTCCAGCCAAGGCTCCAGCTTTTCAAGTGTTTCAGTCATACGGCCCTCCCAACCCGTTTCGGTATGGTTGATAAGCCTCACCCTCCTTATTTGGCTCCCTGGACGTTTCCCCGAGCGGCGCCAATTATCTGTCTTCCGCCGCCTCTGCGGCAATGTCAGTACGAAACTGCATTCCGTCAAAACGGACTTTGGCCACGGCCTGATAAGCTTTTTGGCGCGATTCCCTAAAGTTGCTGGCAAGCGCGCTGATGGCAAGCACCCTGCCGCCGGCGGTTACAAACTTTCCGTCCGCCTCCGCCGTGCCGGCGTGATAGACCTCGACGCCGGGGAGCCCGCCATCGAGGTCGAGCCCCTCGATGACGTCGCCCTTGCTCGACGAGCGCGGATAACCAGCGGAGGCCATGATCACTGTGACGCAGCGCTGCTGGCGCCAGCTGAGCTCGTGCTCTGACAACGCGCCCTCGGCGCAGGCAAGCATCAATTCCACCAAATCATTTTCCAGGCGCGGCAAAATCGCCTGGGTCTCCGGATCGCCGAAGCGGGTGTTGAACTCAAGCACCTTGGGGCCGGCGGCGGTGAGCATCAGGCCGGCGTAGAGCACGCCCTTGAACTCAATGCCGCGCCGTTTCAGCTCGGCAACCACCGGACGGTGTACAGTTTCAATAATTTCATCAACCAGCCCGGGGGGCACCCGCGGCACCGGGCTGTAGCAGCCCATGCCGCCGGTGTTGGGGCCGCGGTCGCCGTCGTAGATGCGCTTGTAATCCTGGGCCGGCTCCAGCGGCTTGATCGTATCGCCGTCGCACAGCGCCAGCACCGAGCATTCGTGGCCAATCAAGCACTCCTCCACCAGCACGTCAAGCCCGGCGTCGCCGAACGAACGCTCGACGAAACAGCGCGACAGGGCATCCTCGGCCTCTTCCATGGCGGTGGCGATCATGACCCCTTTGCCGGCCGCCAGGCCGTTGGCCTTGACCACCACGGGGAAGGAGATCTGGGCGATGTGGGCGCGGGCGGAGGCATATTCGGCGAAGCGGGCGAAGCCGGCGGTGGGCACGCCCGCGGCCAGCATCACTTCCTTGGCGAACCCTTTGCTGCCTTCCAGCATCGCGGCGGCGGCGCCGGGCCCAAACACCTTGAAACCGGCCGCGGCAAGCTCGTCCGCCAGGCCGGCGCAAAGCGGGGCCTCGGGGCCGATGACAACCAGGCCGGCGCCGGTCTTCCGGGCAAGCGCGACAATTCCCGGAATATCGCTGTCGGCAACAGGGTGGCAAACTGCCTGGCGGGCAATACCGGCGTTTCCCGGCGCGCAGTGGACCTCGGAGACGAGGCTGCTGGAGGCAGCTTTCTTGACAATGGCGTGCTCGCGGCCGCCGGAGCCTATAACCAGGACTTGCAGACTTTCTCCTCTGATGGAACCTTTTGACGACGTTATTCTATCTTTCCCCGAAACGGCGCTCAAGAACCGGATCCTGGACACTGCATATTAGATATTGGAAAAGCAAAAGTCTGACGCTGTTGCTCCTCTTCCTCAAGTTGGCAGCCAGGGCCAGCATCGGCGACAGGCCACGTTGAAAAAGCAACAGGGCTTCTTTAGAATCTAGCTCAAAAGGCTGTTCGTAGCGAGGCCGAGCGAAAAGGCGATGGGCAAGGACGCAGGAGTAAAAAGCCCGCAGTCGTTCCCGCTGCGGTACGCCTTGGACTTTTTGCTCTTAAGGACGCCGCCCATGGCCTTTGCAGCCGGCCGCAGCAGAATATGCCTTTTGAGATAGATTATTAGTGAGGATTGGGGAAATGCGGGCTGGCTGTCTATAATGGCCCCATGAAACTTGGCATCATCGGGCTCCCCAACGCTGGCAAGACAACACTCTTTAACGCGCTCACAGGCCGGAGCGCCCCGGCCGCCCCTTTCCCTAATCCCCTGGGAACAGAGCATCATGTCGGCGTCGTGCATGTTCCCGACAGGCGGCTTGAGCAACTGACAGAGATGTACAGCCCCCGGAAGACGACGCCTGCCGATGTCACCTGCGTGGACATCACCGGTTTCTCGCGGGGAATCTCCGCCAGCAAGCAGAAGGCGGCTGTGTTTAACGAGATCCGGGACGCAGACGCCATTATCCACACTGTCCGGGCGTTCGCGGACCCGGCCGTTGTTCATGCCGACGGCGCAGTCGACCCGGCCGCGGACGCGGCGGCGCTTGAGCTGGAGCTGATCTTTAGTGACCTGGAGTTGGTCGAGACCAGGCTGGGGCGGATCGAGAGCTCGATCAAAAAGGGCGTCGGCGATGACCTCGCAGGGGAGCGGGCAGTGCTCCGTAAATTCCTGGCCCAGCTGGAAGAGGAAAAACCGCTCCGCAACCTGGAGCTGTCCGGCGGAGAAGCCGCGCTGACCGGATCACTGCAGTTCATCTCGCAAAAGCCGGAGCTGGTGGTGCTGAACGTGGGCGAGGACGACATTGGCGGGGAAGCGGCCGCAGTTGCTGCCGCGCCGCTGGAAAGCTTTTATGCCGGCAAGGATGCGCGCGTCTTTCCCCTGTCGGCCAAGATCGAGATGGAGCTGTCGCAGTTGCCGGCTGACGAAGCCGGGTTGTTCCTGGCCGACCTCGGCATCAGGGAGGCGGCCATGAACCGGGTAATCCGTGAGGCTTACGCGCTGCTGGGATTGATCTCGTTCCTGACTGCTGGTGAAGATGAGGTCAAGGCCTGGACTATTCACAAAGGAACGCCGGCAGTCAAGGCCGCCGGCAAGATCCATTCCGACATCGAACGCGGCTTCATCCGCGCCGAGGTCGTCAGCTACGATAACCTGACCGCCGCCGGCTCAATGGCCAAAGCCCGGGAGGCGGGCGCGGTCCGGCTGGAGGGGAAAGACTACACTGTTCAGGACGGGGACGTTATCAATTTCAGGTTTAACGTGTAAGCTCAAAGCTCAAAGCTCAAAGCTCAAAGCTCAAAGCTCAAAAATATTATGCCTTTTATTTTCTACTTGTCAAGTTAGGTTTTTGGGTTTGGGTTTAATCCAACATCCAAGATCCAGAGTCCAATATCCGGGTTTGGGGTTTTATCCAGCATCCAGAGTCCAGCATCCACCGTCCGGTTTTAGATTTCTCCCTTACGGAACATCTGCTGCAGGCGGCGGTTGCGCTCTGGGAGAAATTTATTAACGAAGGCGTTTGCCTCCTCCAGCCACTCGAGTTTCTGTTTTGGCGTCAGCCGGCCATACCTGCGAATCTGCCCATCATCAACATGATACCGGTAGCCTTTTCTCACGAGTTAACCGCCTCGCTCATCGTTGTTAACAGAAGCAGCCTTTTTCAAAGCCTCAACGTCGGCCAGGTCCTGCTGGCGGCCAAGCTTCTCCTTGATCTCGATTAAATGCTTGAGTGAAACAACATTGATTGAAGACTAACAGCTGTGCCGCCGATTATCAGGTACCTCGTCGCCTGCGCTTGGAGCGCTTTTAAAACTTCCTCGTAAAACAAGCTGGCCCCTTCGAAAAACCGGGTTCCGGGTTCCGGGTTCCGGGTTCCGGGTTCCGGGTTCCGGGTTCCGGGTTCCGGGTTCCGGGTTCCGGGTTCCGGGTTCCGGGTTCCGGGTTCCGGGTTCCGGGTTCCGGGTTCCGGAAAAATTATACTCATTATTTACTATTTGTCAAATACTTGTTTGTTTCCTGTTTTGGGTTTAATCTAGCATCTAAAATCCAGCGTCCAGCATCCGGTTAACCACCTCATCCCTGCCCGGACCGACGCTGACGATCTTTATCGGCACGCCCGCCTCGGCCGCGATCAGGTTCAGGTAGTCGCGCGCCTCCACGGGCAGGCCGGCCAGGCGGCGGACGCCCGAAATATCCTGTCGCCAGCCGGGCAGGTTCTGGTAGACCGGCCGGCAGTGATAAAAGATTGACTGGTGCGGCGGAAAGTCAGTGAAATTATTAAGCTCGCCGTCATGGCTGTACTCGTACATTGAACAGACGTTAATCTGGTCCAGCCCGGAAAGCACATCCAGCTTGGTGATTGCCAGTCCCGTCAGCCCGTTTAACCGCACAGCATATTTGAGCACAACAAGGTCAAGCCAGCCGCAGCGGCGCTTTCTGCCCGTGGTTGTGCCAAACTCTGCCCCTTTGTCCACCAAGTGGTCGCCAAGGGCGCCGGTCAGCTCAGTCGGAAACGGGCCTTCGCCCACACGCGTGGTGTAGGCTTTGCAAACGCCGATGACATCATCAATCGCAGTGGGTCCGACGCCCGCGCCGACGCAGGCGGCGCCGGCGATCGGATTGGAAGAAGTCACGAATGGATAAGTGCCGTGGTCAATATCCAACATTGTGCCCTGCGCCCCTTCGAACAGCACGTTCCCACCACGCTTTAGTTCTTTATCAATGAGAAGGGACGTGTCGGCAATATAGGGCGACAGCTTGTCGGCGTAACCGGCATACAGCTCCATCACTTCAAAGGGGTCAACACCGGGGCTGTTGTAGACTTTCTCGAGCAGATCGTTTTTCTCGCCAATGGCCGTGTCCAGCTTCTGCCTGAGGATCTTTTTGTCGTGCAGGTCCTGGACGCGGATTCCCAGCCGCGCCGCCTTGTCTGTGTAAGCCGGGCCGATGCCCCGCCTGGTGGTGCCGATCTTGCGCCGGCCCAGCTGAGTCTCATGAGCGGCGTCCAGGAGAATATGATAAGGCATGATCATGTGGGCGTTGCCGGAGATGCGCAGATTGGCGCAATCGAAGCCGCGCGCCATCAGGGAGTCGATCTCCTGGCAAAGCACCCGCGGGTCAATGACAACGCCATTGCCGATCACCGCCGTCACCTGCGGATAGAGGATGCCGGAAGGAACCAGGTGGAACTTGAATTCGCCGGCGCTGTTGACGATGGTGTGGCCGGCGTTATTGCCCCCCTGGAAACGGACCACCATCTGGCTCTTTTCAGCCAGATTGTCAATGACGCGGCCTTTGCCCTCATCGCCCCACTGTGTCCCTACAACTATGGTTGCCGGCATGACGCTCCTAAAAACTTAAGTTTCGAGATTTGCAGTTCTGGTTAAGAAACCTCGAAATTGTTAGTTTATCTTATTGTGCGCCTCATCGTGTTCATTATAGCAATCACCTAATTCGCGCATGACCGAGTTTCGCATCAGCGCCCAAAAAGTCAACAACCTGGAACCAGGAACTCGAAACCAGAAACTAGGAACTTGATTTGACAATCGCGGCCCGGGCCGCGATTACGCCGGAGGCGGCGGCCTGAACCAGGCCGCGGGTGACGCCGGCGCCGTCGCCGACCGCATACAGGTTCTCAACCTTTGCCTCCAGCGACGGGCTTAGCTTCAAGCGGGCGGAGTAAAATTTCACTTCGACGCCGTACAGGAGCGTCTCGCGAGAGTTGACGCCCGGCACCAGATCATCCATTGCTTCCAGCATGTCAAGAATGTTGCGCAGATGGCGGAATGGCAGCACAAAAGACAGGTCGCCGGGAGTGCACTTCTTCAGCGTCGGCTGCACGGTGCTGCGCGCCAGACGCGCCGTGGTTGTCCGCTGTCCGATCTGCAGGTCGCCGAGCCGCTGCACGATGATGTCCTCGCCCAGCAAGTTGGCCAGCCTGGCGATCGAGCGCCCATATGAGAGCGGATCCTTGAACGGCTCCGTGAATCTGGTGCTGACCAAAAGCGCAAAATTGGTATAGCCGGAGTGATGGTTGCTGTAGCTGTGGCCGTTGACCGTGATCACCTCGCCATAAGCCTCCTTGGAAACATAGCCATCGGGGTTCATGCAGAAGGTGCGTACCTGATCCTCAAACGTCTTGGAATAATGGAGCAGCTTGGCTTCGTAGAGTGTCTCCGTGAGTGGCTTCATGATCAATGATGGCACCTCAACCCGGACGCCGATGTCAACGGCGTTATTGACCATGCCGATGCCGAGCTGCTGGGCCTGACCGGCAAACCAGGCCGATCCCTCCCTGCCGGGCGCGGCAACAACCACCTTCGCCTTGATGATAGTTCCATCCTTAAGCTCGACGCCGGCGGCCCTGCCAGACTCCACCAGGATCTTGCCCACCTGCGTGCGGGTCGCTATTTCAACCTTGCCGGTCAGGTCCTTGCGCATCGCCTCGAGCACCACAGGGCAGCGGTCGGTGCCCATATGACGGATAGGGTCCGAAATCAACTTGAGGCCGGCCAGCATGGCGCGCTGCCGGATCTCTTCGACGAGGTCGTGGTCGGCGCCGTGAACGTACCGGGGGGCGCCGTACTCCAGGAAGATCTTGTCCACGTAAGCAATGAGCCGGACAAGCTGCTCGCGGCCGACAAAATCAGCCAGCCAGCCGCCCACTTCCGGTGAGAGCGTCAGCTTGCCGTCACTAAAGGCGCCGGCGCCGCCCCAGCCGCAGGTAATCGAGCAGGGCCGGCAGCCAATCTCGCAGCCCACCGGCCGCTCGCCCCGGACCGGACACTTGCGCTTGGACATGTCAAACCCCTTCTCAAGGATAAGCACGCTCCAGTCATTCTGACGGGTGAGCTCCAATGCGGCAAAGATGCCGGCCGGGCCGGCGCCAATGATGACGGCATCGTATGTTTCTCTGCTAAATTTGTGGCGAGGAGTCACGTTGCCTAGTTTATCAAAGCCGGAGGCCGCCGGCGCCACACGGGCGCGGTCCCGAGAGCCTACTGGGACAGGCTCTTGATATCCGCGATGAGTTGATCGACGGGCACAGCCGGCATGGTTTGCAGCTGCACGGAGCCCCTGGAGCCAATCTCCACCGACATTTTCACAATTGCGTCGTTGTCCGGCGCCTCCAGGATGTTGACAAAATCGTACGGCCCCAGCACTGCGTACTGGGCCAATACTTTAATATCCATCATTTCCAGATCGTGGTTAACCTCCTTGATTCGCTCCGGATTCTTCTTGATTGTCTTGCTGCCCTCATCCGTGAGCTTGCTGAGCGCAACATAGATTGGCATATCTGCTCCTTTCTCCGGTGAGATGGCCGCCTGCCATGCAGGTAGGCAAAGCGTCCCATAACAGGTAATAAAGTTACCCACAAGCACCTAAGCTTAATCACGCCGGCCGTAACCCCGGTATAGAATTGTTCATAGCGGGGAAAAACAAAGCCAAAGGAGTTCCTAATGCCAGTTCCGGCGGAGCTTGCCCTGAAAATTATTCAATTTACCGACCCATACTGCACCTGGTGCTGGGGGTCCGAGCCGATCATGCGGCACATCGAAGTTGCCTACGGGAGCCAAGTGGCATTTGACTTTATTATGGGCGGGCTGGTGGAAGATGTGGCTGCTTTCCATGACCCGCTGAACAAGATCGGCGGCCCGGAGATGGCGCGCCAGGTGGCCGAGCATTGGCGGGAAGCGTCAGCCCGGCACGGCAGGCCCGTTGACGCCGATGTCTGGTTAGACATGAAAGATGAGTTCAAGTCAACGTGGCCCGCCAACATCGCCGTCAAGGCGGCACAGTTTCAGGATGAAAAGCTGGCGGCCAAGTTCCTGCGGCGGCTGCGGGAAGCGGCTGCCGCCGAGCGGCGGCTGATTCACCGCACCACTGACGTGCAGGCAGGGCTGGCGGAAAAAACCGGCCTGGACCGGGAGCAGTTCATGGCCGCCCTTGCCAGCGGCGCCGCCGAGCAGGCTTTCCTGGATGACTTGGAAGAGTGCCGGCGGCGGCATGTGACCGGCTTTCCCTCATTCCTGATCTCAAACAACGCCGGCGACGAGCTGATGTTTTTTGGCTACCAGCCATATCAACGGTTTGTTGAGCTGTTCGGGCGGCTGGCAAGCCGGCTTGCCGAGAAGAGCCTGGTCCCCGGCGAAGAAGCCATTTTTGACTTTGTCCGTCGTTTCGGCAAGGTGGCGCCGCGGGAGGTCGCTGAAGTTTTTTCCCTGCCGGATGGAGAGGCCGCCGATTGGCTTGGGCGGCTGGAGAATGGTGGCCTGGTCAAAAAGCAAAAGGTGGGAAATGGCTGGTTCTGCCTGGCCTGAAAAATTACGGTCATGAATGCACGACCGGCATCGGCAAGACGAGAGCAAGAATCGCTATCAGGGCGGCAAAGGAAGCTGCAGCTACGCCGATTGCCCAGCGCCGGTTATGCCGGCGGTGCGAAGGGAAGAACCGGTTGAGCACTCTCAAGTGGACAAAGGACTGCAGAATGAGAAACGCCACCGGCGCCGCCCAGAAGGCAAGCCAGAAAAGCGCCGACGGGGCCTGCAACAGGTGGCGGACCATCAGGCCGGCCAATGGCGAAAAAAAGTAGCCTTCCCCCAGGATCACCAGGGCGAATCCCCAGACAAGATTGAGGAGAATGCGGTTCTGTTTCTGGATTTTCAGCTCTTTGCTTGCCGAATTCATTGTTCCAAATTCCAAAAGATTATAACGATTATTTTCTATTTGTCAAGTTGTTTTGGTTTTGGGTTTATCCAGTATCCAGAGTCCAGCATCCAGCATCTGCTTAATCCATTTCCCGCCGCCCCAGCATCGCCCGGCTGACAGTTGCCTCATCAGCATACTCAAGATCAGCCCCGACCGGCAGGCCGCTGGCCAGCCGCGTCACTTTCACCTGGCCGCGCAGCTCGTCGGCGACGTACATCGCCGTTGACTCCCCCGTAGTGTTTGGATTGGTAGCGAGGATAACCTCCGCCACGCCGCCGGCCTCGACGCGCGCAGCCAGCTCCCGGATGCGCAGGTGCTCGGGATCTACCCCGTCAAGCGGCGACAGCGCGCCGCCAAGCACGTGGTAAAGCCCCCGGTAATCCCCTCCTCTTTCGATGGGGATAATGTCGCCGGGCTCCTCAACGACGCAGATGAGCGAGGTATCGCGACGGGCGTCGCGGCAAAAAACGCAAAGCTCACCCTCGCTGAAATTGAAACATTGGCGGCAGAAATGAATTTTGTCTTTGACGTCAATAATTGCTTGTGATAACATTGCCGCCTCTTCCCGGGGTTGGCTCAAAATAAAAAAGGCAATGCGCTGCGCCGAGCGACGGCCGATGCCCGGCAGCTTCGCCAGTTCAGTGATCAGTTGTTCAACGGATGCAGGGAAAACCATGGTTCAAAGTTCCAAGTTCCAAGTCAATCGGTTCCCCAAGCAAAATTTAAATGAATAAAACCGGTGTTTATAACTCTGAACCTGCAACTTGGAAACTAATTACAGGCCGGGAATGTTAAGCCCGCCGGTGAGCCCGCCCAGCTTCTGGGAGGCCAGCTCCTGCGCCGTCCTCAGCGCCTCATTGGCCGCCGCCAGGACCATGTCCTCCAGCATCTCGACGTCTTCAGCATCCACGGCCTTTGGGTCGATCTTGATTGAAACAATTTTTAGGTCGCCAGTAACCTTGACAGTGACCATGCCGCCGCCGGCGCTGGCCTCAACCTCTTCATGGGCCAGCTCCTCCTGCGCCTTGGCCATTTGCTGCTGCATCTGCTGCACCTGTTTCATCATCTTGCCCATGTTCATGTTCTGCATTTTAAGCTCCCTTCGCGCCTCGCGGCACATATCACATGGCGATAAACCGAGTTCAAAGTTCAAAGTTCAAAAAGATTATAACGCTTATTTTCTATTTGTCAAGTTTGATTTTTGGGTTTGGGTTTAATCCAGCATCCAAGATCCAGAGTCCAATATCCGCCTTCAGACTTCTTCCGCCCCAAATTCATCCTTGATCATGGCGATGACTTCCTCGGAACTGGAGCGTTTTTCCTCTTTGACAGCAGTCAGCTTGTTATCTATAACACAAACCAACTTAAGGCCAGAACCGGTAACCTCTTTGAGCGTTTCCTGGACAATGGCCGCGTAGGCCGGTTTTTCCACCTGCCCCTTGTGAAACTCCGCGCCGGCGGGAAACCCGATCGTAAGCACGTTGCCGCTCAGGGCTATGGGCCGGCATTCCAGCAACAGTGAATATAACGGGATCTTCTTTTTCTTCACCTGGGAAAGAATGACTCCCCAGGCGCGGGAGATCTTCTCAATGGTTAGCTCCGGCGGTGCATCCCTGGCTGTCTCCGCGACCGGCTCCGGGGCCGCCGGCGCGGCTGATACATCCGCGGACGGCGCAGACGTGTCGCGAAGAATCCCGGCCCCGGCGCCGCCGTCTCTGCCGGCCGGCCTGGGGCCGCCATTTTCCAGACGCTCCAGCCGGAATAGTAAAGACTTGGTTGACATGTCAACTTCCGGCCGGGTGATGGTTATAAATGCCAGCTCCAGTTGCAGGCGCGGGCCGCCGCCCAGCTTGACCTCGCCTTGGGCCTTTAAAAGCAGTTCAATGAAGCGCAGCGCCTGGGCGGGCGCCAACACCCGCGCCTGGCTTTGCAGGCGTGCGATTTCTTCAGCCGGCAAAGCGTCCAGGCCGGCGTCGGCATCGTTCAGTTGCTGCAACAGAAAAATGTTGCGCAGGTGGCCAATCAATGCTTCGCCAAACTGGCTCAAGTCACGGCCTTGCCCGGCCAGGCGGTCGATAAACAGGATGGCGCCGCGAACGTCTTCTTCAGCAACTATATCAATAGCCTCAAACAAGAGATCTGATGGAACGGCGCCCAGCAGCGCGAGCGTGTCGGCCAGGGAAATCTCGCCATCGCAATAAGTGGCCAGTTGGTCCAAAGTGCCGATGGCGTCCCGAAAAGCGCCCGCCGAGTTGCGGGCAATTGCGGCCAGTCCCCCTTCGTCGATGGCGATGCCCTCAGCGGCGGCAATGCGGCTCAGCACGCCAAGCACCATGTCGGCGCTGGGGCGACGAAACTCAAACTTTTGGCAACGTGATCTAATTGTGGGGATGACCTTGTGGGCCTCAGTGGTGCAAAGCACGAAAATGACATGGGCCGGCGGCTCCTCCAGCACTTTCAGGAAAGCGTTGGATGCCTCCTTCGTGAGCATGTGCGCCTCATCCAGGATGTAAACCTTGGCCCGGCCCCCCACGGGCGAGAAAGCCACCTTGTCACGGATGTCGCGGATGTCATCGATGCCGCGATTGCTGGCGGCGTCCATCTCAATAACGTCCAGCGATGTGCCGGCGCTGATGCCGGTGCAGCTCTCGCACTTGCCGCAGGGCTCGGCCGTTGGCCCCTCTATGCAATTAAGCGCCTTCGCCAGCAGCTTGGCCGTGGAGGTTTTGCCGGTGCCCCGGGAGCCGGCGAACAGGTAGGCATGACTTACCTTGCCGGCGGCGATAGCGTTCTTAAGCGTCCGGGTGACATGTTCCTGCCCCACGACCTCCGCAAACGTCGCGGGACGATACTTGCGATATAAAGACAGATGGGGCATCAAGTTTAAAGGGCAAAGGTCATAAACATTGAAACGATTATTTTCTATTTGTCAAGTTTGATTTTTGGGTTTGGGTTTAATCCGGCATCCAGAGTCCAATATCCGGGTTTTGGTTTAATCCAAAATCCAATGTCCACCATCCGCTTTTTGACCGTGCACCCACCGTTGAAACAAGGCTTCCGGGCGTGCGCCAGGCAAGCGGCTCCAGCCAGGCAACCCTGCGGCACATGAAAGAGATCGCTTACCGCTGCTTCCTTCCGGACCTGACGGGGTTCACGACGTTCCATTGCGCAGGACCTGGCCTTCAGCACCGCCGGCAAGGCCACTGGCCCCGCAGGCCCGCCCCGAAGGTGGGAGTTCAGCCCCGCTGTAGCGGATTGCGGGTACAGGGCACCGCTGGCTCCCCGCTTAGCACGGTCCCTAGTATCTTACCTAATGCGGATAATGGATGGTAGGCACAGGCCTTTAGCCTGTGCAGACGGGGGCGCGTGCGCAACTAAACCCTCCCAAAGGCAGGCTGGAAAGCCTGCCATCTACCAGCCTGCCGCCTACTAAAGCCTGCCATCTACATGCCGGCCGTCTTCGGAAAGCTGCAGGATAATTGCCGCCGGGTTTATAATTAAGCATTGCTGACAACAGATTGGGGGAGGCTTCCGCATGAACGATAAAAAAGCGCTTCAGGAGAAATTTACTTTCTGGATTGTTGTTATTGGCATAACTTTTCTACTGATCGTGTTTGCCATTTCAGCGTTGCTATTTCGAAACTCGGACAAAGCGGCGGAAAACATTGTCGCTGTGCTGGGGGCGGTGACGGGCGTTTTGGGAACCTTGATCGGCTACGTGGCTGGGCAGTCAGGCAAGGACAAAGCCGAGCGGCGGGCGGCGGCAGCCGAGCAACGGCTGACCGCAGTCGCAGAAAAAGGTGACAAAAACATTATCACGGAAGCCAAGACGGCTTACCCGCACCTGTTTAAGGATTGGTAGCGCTGCGGCTGCCGGCTTTCAGGGCAGTTTTTACTGCGGCTTGGCCACCGTATTTAGATAGGAAATGATGTTCGCTTTATCCTCGGCGCTTATGCCCGCGCCGGTAAACCCGGCCATCTTGTTTACAATTGCACTCCATTCCTGGCCCGTGTGCTGTCCGGGAGGATACAATGCGTGGCACTGCGAGCACTTGACCTGCCAGGTTTCCTGGGCGGCGTCGGGCGACGGTGTCTGCGGCAGTTTTGCCGGCGGCGGAATCGGAACAGTGGGTTGCTGCTTGGGCGGGCCATTCGTATGACACTTGTTGCAACTGGTCTGGCTGGAATGGCACTGGAAACAATAGGCCATCCGCGGGCGGTTGGTAGGATTAATGTTGAGGTCATGGGCAATATTGCGGTGGCAGTCCGTGCACTTGGCTCCCAGCGCCAGATGCTGTTGGTGCGAAATGTTGATATTAAGAACGTTGTACTTAAAACCGGCCGTGTTGCTCTTGCTGGTCATGTTCTGGTGGCAGCGGACGCAGTTGCTGTTGACCCGGCCGGGGAGGGCAGAGTAGCCGCCCTTGTAGCCATCGGTGATAAAGTGTCCGCCACCTGCGGCGTGACAATCGGTGCAGCCGACGATGCTGAAGTCAGGATGGACTTTTGAGGGCTGGCTGATATCGGCTGTCTCACCTGTTCCGTGACACGTTAGACAAAAACTGGGATTTGTGGTAGTAAAGTGGGCCAGGCCCAGCAGTGGCAATGACGCCACAATAATTACAACGATAATGATCAGTCCCCATACCGGCTTGGAAAATTTCGGTTTTTTCATCTCTCGCCCCCGGGCCTATGTCTTGACTTTACCGACGGTAACAACAACGTCGCCCCACGCCTGCCCGCCGCCGATCGGATCCGGCATCGCCGGCACAATCAGTTTGGCGTTTGCCCCGGTTCCATCTTTCTTGCCCCACCAAACCAGCTCCGTGTTGGGGTTCCGCAGCTGGCTTTCAACATCGTCTGCATTGATCTTCTCTCCCTGGGCGATGCGGCCGAAGCCGCTGTGGCCGACACCGTTTGCCATCGCCACCACCCGCGGATGAATTCCTTCCGTTAAAAAAGCAGTTGTCTCCAAAGACCTTGTCCGCGGATTAAGCTGGGTGTTGTCAACTTGTATGACACCCTGCCCGGTGCGGGCCACCCGCACCACCCTGACCTTGTCGCCATTTTTAATGCCAAGCTGTGACGCTGTGGCCGGATTGATCCAGACCGGGTTGTTGTGCAGGATTTCATCCAGCCACATGCAGTTGGCCGTCTTGGCGTCGGTCTGGATGGCAGTATCAAAAATGGTCAACACCAGCTCGTCCTTCGACAACGATGAGAATGCGGGGATAGGCTCATAGCTGGGCAATGGCGCAAATCCCTTGTCTTTGAGTTGCGACGAGTATACCTCGATCTTGCCGGAAGGCGTGCTGAAACCACCGTTACTGAATGAACCGTAGTCGGGCTTGCTTTTGGGGTCAAACCAGATACCGTGTTGTTTTAAGTAATCAATACCCCCGGCTGCAACCAGCCCTGGCACACTCTGGATACGCGCCGCCAGATATTCCTGGACAGACTTTTGCGCGAAATAATTCTGCATGCCGCCGCCAATGCGCTTGGCAAGCTCGCTGGCAATATCGAAAAATGATTTCGCGGAGCCAAGCGGCGGCACCACCGGCTGCCGTAAAGCGATGAACGGAACGAGCTCCGGGGAAGACCTGATCTCGATGTCCCAGCCCTCCAGATATGTCGTTTCTGGCAACACGATGTCAGCCAGGGCGGCTGTCTCGGTCATAAACGGGCTGACTGCAACATGAATTGGCACCAGCGTGTCATCCATAAGCACATCCGCAACACCGTTGCCGTCGGGATCGGAGTAGACCGGGTTGTAAGCACGTGTCATCAGCACGCCAACCCGGTAGGCGCGGTCACGGATAAGCTGCCAGGAGCGGCCTATCGACTGCTGGGTTGCAAAGGGCAGGTCCGGAGGATTGCTAAGCGGCGTCGGCGCCGGCTGCGGCGGCGCCGGATCGGCGTCAGCCAGATTGTATTGCCGCGGCAGGCAGAGGCCGCCGCGGTTATCGATGTTGCCGGTGATGATATTAAGCAGCATTACGGCCCGCTCGGTCTGTGTGCCGTTGCCCTGGGCTGAAACCATGCCGTCAGATAAAGTTGTAGCGGGACTGGTCGAAGCAAATTCCGTGGCCAAACGCCTGATGACAGCGGCGCCTACACCCGATGCCGCCTCTGCCTTCTCGGGCGTAAACTGGGCCAGATGCGCAGCGAGGTCTGCTGAGCTGATATTGGTCCACTGATCGATAAAAGTTGCATTGTGCAGCCCCTCCTGCATAATTACATTCGCCATCGCCAGCGCCACGATTGCGTAGGATCCGGGATTAACGTAGTAAACCTCATTGGCCCGCGTCGATGTGTTGGTGAGGCGCACATCAAACACGACCATCTTCGCCTGGTTTTGCTGGATGCCGTCGATCAGGCGACGGGCAAAGCCAACGAACTGCGGGTGGCTCTCAAGCGGGTTGGCGCCAAAAACCAGCATATATTTGGTGTGGGCGATGTCAGGCATGTCGCCGGCGGCGCCCCAGGTGAGCTGCGTGGCCACCTGTTTGTTGGCGCCAAATATGCTCGCCGCCCCCAGCGCGTTGGCTGAGCCAAATGCATGGGTGAAGCGCTTGCCGAGCAGGTCGCGCTCCAGGTCCTCGGTCATATAAACGAACTGGCCCGGCTGGGATTTAAGCGGCTGTATCGCCTTCGCTACCTCATTGTAGGCCTGATCCCATTTAATCTGGGCCCAACGGTTGGCGCCACGGCCGCCAACACGCTTAAGTGGCGTCAGGATGCGGTCAGGGTCATAGAGGGCGTTGATGCCTGCTTGGCCGCGGGCGCAAAGCGCACTCTGATTGCTGATGTGCTTGGGATTGCCGCCGATTTTGACCAGCTTGCTCTCTTCGACGTAGCCGATGATGCCGCAACCCGCCGGGCACTGTGTGCAGGTGCTGGGCAGGAACGAACGGGGGAGTCCGGATACCCTGTTGACGGAACGTCCGCCATCCATCAACTCCATGGCCTGGGCCAGCGGATGCAGTTGGCTCTCGATCACCAGCAGCGCTGTTCCTGCTGCACCCAGTTTTAGAAAATCTCTGCGGCTAACTCCAGCCATTTCACTTATCTTTCATTGCGATTGTCAACTTAGCGGGATTGTCTGCCCGCCGATGACCATGACAAAGCGCATGGCATAGACGCCAATGTTTACCAGAATTGAAGCAATCACGATCGCCTTCATTGATTTGCGCGTCGGCCCCAGCACCAGCACCATGGGAACAATGGAACCGAGGAAAATCTCCACTCCCAAGAAGATGGGAGCAAAATTGCCCGTCAGGATCAGCATGCCCGCCTGATAAGCATCGGAATGAGCTGTGAGCAGCACCAGGATGTCAGAAACAATCAGGAACAGGTCCAGCATAATTGTGTATGCCATAAACGTGGCCAGCTGAGTAATCAGTTTCTTGTCGCTCTGCCGCTGCTCCGGCGTGGCGTCCTTGTCGAACCATTTCCAGCGGGCGGCAGCAATTACTACGACCAGGCCAATTCCGGAAACCATCGCCGACACCAGGAAGATAGTGGGCATGGCGGCGGTATTCCAGAGCGCCCGCGCCTTGGCCAGCGCCAGGATGAAGCCGGTGTAGCCGTGGACCGAGATCGCCAGGGGAACACCGAGGATGCCCAGAATTTTCGCCGGTGTCTGGCGGTTGGTAAAGACCATGATGGCGTAAATGATGCCCATGATCGGATACGCCGTCAACAAAAAGGAGCCATAGGTGATTGGCGAAGTCCAGTTGTAAAAAATAAACAGGTGCCAGAACCGCAGCGGCTGCTCAAGGTCGGCAATCAGGTTCAAGGGGGCGATCATCAGCAGAATCGGCGCCAGGATGGCTGTGATTTTTCCAATCGGCTTGAATTCCCTCCGCCCCAACAAGGTTGCGACCACAGAAATGACAAATGATCCAGCACTCAAGCCCGTGAAGAAAAAGTATTGGGCGATATACATCACCAGCGGCAGCTGATGCTGAACCGAATAGACTACGTTTACGTCCGTATTGTCCATTTAGAAAATAACCTTTCGTTCTTTAACTTTTACGGCCGTTGCTTAGAATCTATCTCAAAAGGCATATTCTGCTGCGAACGGCCCTTTGAGATAGATTCTTAAAGGCGCAGCTTAAAGAACGCCCCTTCCGTACGGTAATTGATGCCGTTCTCCACGTTGCTCATTGCCGTCTCGTCCGCCGCGATGTAATAGACATTCGGCCCGGTTTCCATCTCTTCCTTTAGCACGGTGGTGGCATTGGAGGCCAGCAACTGCGAGATCTCGCTCTTGCTGTCATTTCTGTCACCGAAGATCATCGCTCGCGTGGGGCAGCCCTCGACGCAAGCGGGCTCCAAGCCAGCATCGACACGATGCTGGCAGAAGTAGCACTTCTCAACGATATTCTTGAATGGGTTGATGTAGCGGACGTCATATGGGCAAGAAGCGATACAGTACTTGCAGCCAATGCAGCGGTGCGGATCGACGACGACAATGCCGTCGTCGCGCTTGTAAGAAGCCTGAGTAGGACAGTTGCGAACGCAGATGGGGTTATCACAATTGTTGCAGAGCCGGGGAAGGTAAAAACGGCGCGTGGACGGATAAGGGCCTTTTTCAATAATCTTTACCCAGGTGGCGTTGACTTCGAGGGGAACAGCCATTTCTGCCTTGCAGGCAACTGTGCAGGCGTGACAGCCGATGCAGCGGTGCATGTCAATCACCATCGCGTAACGTTTTTGAGCCAAAGCCAACGTGCAACCCTCCTTAAGAACCAGAACTTCCCTGATCTTCTGTTTGTGTCTTGTTTACACCCTTCCGGCGCCTTTGTGATTAAAATCACTTGCGCAAGTTAATCTCTGTTTACGTCATGCCTGCTGCATTTGTCAACTGAACGGCGCCCGCCTCCTACCGCAGAGACAAGCCGCCCGCTGGCAATGCGGATAAAGAGCAAAGCCCGAAAGACCGTCAGATGCCGATTCCCGGCGGGACTTGCTATTTCTCATCCTGGTGAAGCTTCTTTGTCAACCAATTGATGAACGGGGGGATGCCAAACGTGAGGCAAGTCAGAATCCCGATTGTCACAATGACATTGACCAAGAAGAACCTGGTATTTTCCTCTATGTACCACATAAAAACCTTAAGTTAACAACTAATTCGCAGATTAAATGTTTAAGCACCGTACTGTGCCGCAGCAGCGCCGGCGGCGGCCGGTCCCTTAAAATTATGGCACACGCCGCAAAACTGACCGGGTAATGCTGGGCCTTGTCGCCATGACATCCAAGGCACGCATTCCGGTCTGTCACCACTTCCCAGGAGCCACCAAACCCTGGAGCACTTGCGGCGTCATATCGCTATGACATCCAACGCACGCTTTCACGTCTGTTACTCTCCACCGGTGCGGCCAGTGGCATGATAGACATTCAGCCTGCGAATGGGCGCTTACCGCATGCAGCCCCTTTGTTTTCACCTGCCCGTGGCAGGAGTTGCAGTCCACCACAGGTTCCTTCGCCTGATGCAACTTGTGGCACTGCATACAATCCCACTTCATCGGCCCGTTGTCCGGGAAAACCACTGTGCGCGGGGCCGACTGATGCGGGAAAGTCACCTGGACCGGCATTTTCTGATGACAGCTCAAACAGGTTTCCCGCGTCGGCCTGAGCAGGCTGTTCTCCGCCAGGAACGGGTGACACTCCTCGCAATGCAGCTCCTGCATCTGCGGAACCTTGATGGCATCCCTCTCTCCCGCCACCTCACCAGGATGGCAGGCGTCACAGATATGTGTCGATGGCTCAAACTGGTGCAGGTTCATCCCATGGCAGACCTGGCAGGCAATATTTGTCTTATCCACATGCACCTGGTGCCCAGCCGTATTGGCAACCTGCACCCATTCCGGATCACCACTATAATGACAGGCCTTGCAGGCCGCATCGGAGACACTCGCATGATCAGCAACACGATTCGGCTTATTAATCAAATAATCAACTACCAGTTCCGCCCCTGAGACCGGATTGATCTCGTGACAGCTGTGACAGTTAACCATACTGTGCGAGCTTGTTGACCACTTTCCCCATGCTGTATCCATAGTGTGACACAGCCGGCAGAAATTTGGGTCACCCTGCGTGTAGCTATACAGCCTGAAGCTGCCATAGCTGCCGCTGAATAAAACAATCAGCGCTGCCGACGCCAGCACAGTTTTCTTTGTCCTCGACAGGCGTGAGATCTTGCCGGCAATCCGCCTCACCCTGGCCAACAGCCATCTCATCGCTGGCCTCGAGGACTTTCAGGCCCCCCGCCCCTAAACATCTCGCCCTGCTCATTCTTGTCCCATTCCATGTCACGCTCCCTGAGGTTGGGATGAGATGCTATAGGCGCTTCTTCAATTACCCTTGCGGGTATCTCACCGCAATAATATCCTTCCTTTTTCGAACTGTCAAGAAAACACCTCTAAGGAAACCGAGACTACTAAAGAACCTGCATTTAGCTTATATTTGCTCTGCACCCAGGTTGATATGCTGGCAGTCATAGTCAAAGTCTTTGAATGAACACCATGATCTGAGAAAATGGTCATCAAGTTCATGCGGTGCAGACAATTTTGCTAAGAGCCTATTTCGATAGGTAATTCGTTGCGAGGCCGAGCGAAAAGGCGATGGGCAAGGACGCAGGAGAAAAAAGCCCGCAGTCGTACCTGTACGGTACGTCGAGGACTTTTTGCTCCGAGGACGCAGCCCATGGTCTTTGCAGCCGGCCGCAGCAGAATATGCCTATCGAAATAGGCTCCAAGGCAGGAACAATAAAGAATGCGGCTAAAGTGCCGATAGGCTTGCCAGATGAAGCCTGTGAAACAAGAAAAACCGGCAAAAGCAACCGGCCTTTGCGGCCGGCCGCAGTAGAACATGCCTACCGAGACAGGCTCTTGCGAGCCTCGCGTCTCTTGTTACCGGCAGGCCCTGATGATAGAATTTTTACTTCCACGACGACGGTCTTGGGGGCGGGCGCATAATTTCAGCGGAGTTTTTGGCACCCATACAAAAATTCTGCCTCAACAAGGTGCGCTTAAAACGTTAAAACGTATCTCGACTTTCCGGTTTTGGATATAACGCCTTTGGGCAATGAAAGTTGCCATCGAAATTGAAGGCTTGACCAAGACTTACGGCCATGGACCGGAAGCGGTTACACCGGTAAATGACCTGAATCTTGGCATTGCTACCGGCGAAATTTTCGGTTTTTTGGGTCCGAATGGAGCAGGCAAAACAACCACCGTAAAGATGATGACGGGCATCGTCTTGCCCACCTCGGGGACAGCCCGTTTGCTGGGAAAGCCGCTCGGAGATGTCAAGACACGAGCGCGGATAGGCTACCTGCCCGAGACGTCGCAGATTAACACATTCATGCGCGCCGATGAGTTTCTTGACTTCCATGCGCGCCTCTATGGTATGAACGCCGCCCGCCGGCGGCAAAGGATCCCGGAGGTACTGGCACAGACAGGCCTGGCAGAAAGCGCACGCTCCCGGGTCAGGAATTTTTCGCGGGGAATGCAGCAGCGCGTCGCCTTTGCGCAAGCGATCATCAACGAGCCTGACCTGCTTTTATTGGATGAGCCGGCTACAGCGCTCGATCCCGTCGGCCGCCGTGACTTCCGCAATATCATTATTCAGCTCAGGGATAGAGGCTCAACAATCTTCATCAATTCGCACCTGCTTTCGGAGGTCGAATTGATCTGCAGCCGCGTCGGCATCATCAATCACGGCAAACTCATCCGCGTTGACAAGCTGAGTTCCATTACCAAGCCAGTGCAGGTTGTCGATGTTTGGGCGGAAGGGCTTCCTGAAACGACAGTTGCCAAAATCAAGCAGCTTGCAGTTAAAGTTGATTTTGGGCAGGGTGGCCGCTTCACGGCAACACTTGACAACGAAGACAAACTTGGCAAGTTGGCAGAGATCGTCACGCAAAGCGGCGCCGTCCTGAAGGAGTTTTCACCACACCATTTGACTCTGGAGGCGGCGTTTCTAAAGGAAATAGGCGAGGACGGCGGCAATTGAAGGCGCTGGCCGCTTATACCGTCAGACAAACGCTCAGGTCCAAGGGCATCATCGCGGGGCTGGCGGTCAGCCTGCTATACCTGGCCGCAGTCCCGCTGCTTAACGCTGTAAGCAGCACGACGGTCATGGTCAGCAACGCCAGCGAGGGGGGGACGGCTGGCGCCCAGTTCCTCAATTACGCCCTCAGCGGCCTTAACCTGCTTGGCATGTTTATGGCTGTATTTGTAGCCCTGGGATCAATCCATGCGGATATTGAAAGCGGAACGATGGCCATGATCGTTACCAAGCCGCTGCGGCGCAGCCAGGTGATCATTGGCAGATGGGCAGGATATGCACTGTTTATGGCAGGTTACGTGCTCATTATCGGCCTGGTCCTTTGGCTCACGGTCGTATTTGATACCAGCCAGCCCTTCTGGAATTACATCCCGGCGCTCTCGCTGGCATATCTAAATGTGGCAACGATGATGACGTTAACTTTGGCTGTTTCCATTTTCATGCCGGCAACTGCGAATGCTGTTTTGGTTTTTTTAATTTTTATCGTTACCTCTAATCTGAACCTGATCAATTTTGCCGGCGGGGCAACAGACGCGTCTGCTGCAACAACTGTGATAGACAACGTTTTCCGTTTGTCGCTGCCGGTTGGCATAGTCAGCGACCAAATGCATGGGCTGCTCGTGAATGCGGGGCGCTCAACGGCGGCCGCCTCCCTGATCCCCGCTAACCTGTCTTTCGTCTACGAAGCGGTTTATATTGCCGTGCTGCTGCTGCTGGCCACAAGGACGTTCCAGAAGAAGGATCTCGTCTAGTTCCACACATATTCTGCAAGGCAGTGGAGTTTTATCGGCCCGGAACATCCCAATGGGCGGCGGGGCAAAAACTTATGACTCAGTCATACTGATGGCTTCCGTTGGGCAAGACTCCTCGCACGTGGCGCAACCATCGCAAATTTCCGCTTTGACAAGTTTGGCTACGTCTTCTTCGTCCAGCTCCAGGCATTCATTAGGACATTCATCAACGCAAATGCCGCAGCCGGTACACTCATCAGCATTAATTTCAGGCTTTCCCGCCAACAAGGCCACCTCCAGTAAACGCCTACTGATCAATCAATTAACACCGCCATCAAGGAAATGGCGATCTCAAGGAACTTCTTTTTTAGGCTAGCGGAAGAAACACGGGCATGCAAACCTGGAACCTGTCAGGTTATTTATTATCAGCCTGAGAGCAGCTATTGATACCTGCATAAGTAAAGTCCTATTTAAGGCGTAAAGATAGAGGGCTGTGTTCGATGAAGGAACGAAGCAGATATTCTTTACGCTGCAGTGAGCGGCCGTTTTTTCTGGCAGCATCGGCCAGCACGTTAAGTTCGAAGGCGGCAAAGTTGGCCAAACTGTTGGTTTTCAGATATGACCAAATATATTCCACCGGATTAAGTTCTGGAGCGTAGGGCGGCAGGAAGAAGTTATCAAAGCGGGGACTGTCGCGCATAAACTCTTTGACGACTTTGGCCCGGTGAGCGGTGAGGCGGTCCCAGACCAGCACCGCCGGGTTGTCCAGCTGCCGGTCAAGTGCCTTTATGAAGCTGAGGACCAGATCGGCGCCAATGCTTTCTCCGGGATGAAGACGAAAGTAAAGCCGCACGTTTTCCTTGCCTGGTGAAACACAGAGGGCGGCGATGGCGGAAACTTTTTTTGTGGAAGCGGGCGCGCTGCAAAAACACCGGTGTCTGCCCCTTAAGGGCCCAGGTGCGCCGCACCAGCGGCGCCATCAGTAGGCCGCTTTCATCGATGAACACCAGCCAGGCTTTACGCCGCGCCGTTTTTTTTAATGCGGGGCCAGTCCGCGGCCACCCAGCGCTCGATCTCTTCCTCGTTTCTTTCCACCGCCCGGCGCTGGGGCTTTTGGGGGCTAAAGCCTAAAGAGCGAAGCAGGCGGCCGATGTGATCGACATGGTAGCCTACACCGAAGCTTTTCTTGATCAGATCAGCAACTCGGGGGCACGTCCATAAATCCGTGGGATATCCCTGTTCCCGCGCCCCTTCAAGCAAGATCTCCCTTAATCGCGCAAGTTCGTCCTGGATTAGCCTCGGCGGTCTGCCGGAGGCCGGTTTTGCTCTGAGAGATTCCTCGCCCTGCCTGCGATACGCTGACTGCCAGCGCCGCACGCTTCTGCAATCTACCCCCACAGTTCTGGCCACCTCCACCGGCTGCAAACCCGAATCAAGCAGTTCGATGGCTCTTATGCGGCGGCGCTCAAGTTGCTCCGGGCTACCAAATGGCCTCATCGGCCACCTCCTATCGGTTGGATAGCCTTCTGCCCGGATATTGTAGGACATTAGTTATGCAGGTATCAATAAAAGCATTCCCTGGCTGCTAATTTAACCGGCCAAGCCAGGCGCGGGCCGCAGTTTCGGCCAGCACGGCCAGCCAGATGCCAATCAGGATAAGCAAGGGTATGGCTAGCGTCCACCAGCGGTTGCCCTGGCGCCTGTCCGGGTACATTCTGGCAAGAATGAGATAATAAACAACGGCCTGGGCCGCCAAACATATCAGCACCCCGTACCAAAACGCTGCCGGAAGGGGCCATTTGCCACCGAGAGGAGTAAGGGCCACTATCAAGGCGGCAGCGATCACTGTGGCCAGCCACCAGGCAGCATTGAAGCGGGCGCGGCTAATCATTTTGATATTTATCTTATTTGTAATGTTACTATCCATTCTCCGGGTAATGGTAAATTCTGCCGCCATCGTCAAGGCAATCCGCGAAAGTGGCGGCCATAAACTGTGTCACTCCGGCGGGAACCAGGTATTTCAAGGTAATCGTTTCAGTCGCGCCCGGTGCCAGCCCGCCTGCCGCCGCGGGCAATGGTGTTGACAGAATGACAGACCCTGGATTGCACTCCGAGGCGCGCAGAGTGATGTCAAAAGCCTTGCCATTGCCTGCATTGCCGAGCATGTAACCAACTGACAGCCGCCCTGCAAAATAATCGGACAGGCTGTCCCAGTAAGCCCGTTGACTGGCCCAGGTCAAGCGGGGCGCAGTCGTGGTGGCCATGGCGGCGTTTGACAATTTTGACTCGCGCAGCGAGCCGTCCCTGGTCTTGAGCGCAAAATAGTAGATTGTGCCGGGGCTGAGCCCGTTTACTGACGCCACCTCCCGGGAGGAGGCCGGCCCTGGTGAAGGAGATGCTTGCAGCGGCTCGGCGTCGCGCCAGTTATCCTCAGTAATGGGAACAGTTGCGTACCTTAAATCGTAATAAACAGAACCGGCAGCGTTGCCGTCTGCGACCGCGGTGAATGAGAGAGAGGCGCTAGCCGATGTAATGGATGTCACAGCCAGGTCGGCCGTAGCCGGTGGCGGCGTCAAGTCAAAGGGCTGGGACGCAACGCTGTCCGGTTGTTGAACCGCGTCATAAGTGCCGTCTCCGTCGCCATCCACCTGGAGGGGAGCGGACGGCTCCCCGGGTGCAATCCCTGCGGAGCCCGCCGCCGGCAAAACTATTGACTGGTAACTGCGAGTCTGCACCTGGTTTGAAGCCGGCAGCGGCATGTTCAAAGCAAAACTGCAGCTTTCCGCATCATTTGTCGCGCTTCGCAGTACGAACTGAAGCCCGGCTGCCGCATTGCCTGAGTGCACGATTATGCTCTTGCGCCCCAGCGCCGGGATCTCCAGATATTCAGCGCCGGGAATTTGCTTGTCGATGCCGCCGGCGCTGTTCTTGCCAACATGCCTGCCCTGGGAATCATAAAGGTGAATGTCAGCCGCATATGTAACGCTTGCTTCGAGATCTCCGGCGATCTGCCCCTGCCCGGGTGGGGCACCATCCCATGTCAGGGCGTCGAACCACCCCAGCGGATCATCCCAGATGCCGTTATGTTCCGGCGCCGCCGCCGGTCCCTGGGGACCACTGCTTTCAGGAAGGCTGGTAAGCTCTCCCCATGCGCCCTGATAGGCAAGCCAGCCAAGCGGTGTGTCAACAAGGCTGCTAACGTCCGCGGACTTAACGTCCGGCAAAACCTCAACGCCTGGCTTGTGAAGCGGCTCGTTTGCTTCGGTCGCGTCGGCCGCGTCGCTCATCAGCGGGATTGGAACCGCGTACTCCCCCGCAGCAAAATAACCTGCATGCGAACCCTTCGCTACGTAGATGACAGGGTGGCTGCCGGATCTCTCCGCATAGCTCCACAACCGCTTCTTGCCGCCCGAATGCTGGCTGACGCCGACAGCCTCCGGCTGCAGGTTTGCGCCCAGAACCACTTCCACCACTTCCCAGTCGCCCTCATGGTAGTTGATAAAGTTATTGAAATAATATGGAATCCAGTACTGCAGCACCTCCCGCCCGGCCTGATTCTTAAATGCCTTGGCGTAGAAGGTCTCCGGATAGCGACCGGACTGGGCCAGCTCGCGGTAACGGTCGACAAAATCATGACGAAACAGCCATTCCGTGGGAAAGGCCCAGGCCGTGTCAACGCTGCCTGGAAGATCAATATATTTACCCGTCCCTTCCTTGCCGGGCTCATCCTGGGAGGATGCATAGCGCGCCAGGTCCAGGAAACCAAGATTTGGCCATTCTGCCAGAGCCGA
>JAJYIM010000057.1 GCA_021790115.1 Actinomycetes bacterium
CTCGCTTCAGCGTAAAGAATACCTACTTCGTTCCTTCATCAATCACAGTCCTCTTTCTTTACGTCTTAGATAGGACTTTACTTATGCATGGATCAATAGCTGGGACTCACAGCGGCAGCAGCCGCCGCCCCAATGAGCGAAACCAGCTCGTGATCACGATAATTGCAGGATGTTTTTAAACCCTTCCAGTCCTGTGGTATTTCTGATCCGGTAGCGGGAAAGCGCCAGGGGCGCGTCGCTGCTTTGCTTGCGGCCCCATTTTTCTGTGGCCGCAAGCAGGTAGCCATCTTCATTCTCCACCTGAAGAACCCTGGCGTTAAACCTGCCCGATGGATAGCAGAACCAGTAGACCGGGTGCCCCAGGTGGGCGCCAATATCCTTGGCTGAATCGCCCAGCTCATGTTTTAGATCGGCGGCGGAGACAATGGAAAGATCCTGATGGTTGACGGTGTGGGAACCAATGTCCATGCCGTCTTTTTCCATCACCTTGATCTGCTCCCAGCTTAGATAGCCCCGGCCTCCCACCCTGCCGGAGATGATGTAGAAAGTGGCGGGGAAGCCGTATTTTACCAGGATTGGCAAAGCCTGTGAGAAATTGTCAAGGTAGCCGTCGTCAAATGTAATCAGCACAGGTTTGCTCGGCAGCCCGCCTCCCATGAACAGCGCTTTGAACAACTGTGTCTGGGTTATGGGATGATAACCTGCTGATTTCAGGTATTTCATCTGCGCGTCCAAATCTGCCGCGGAAACAGTGAGATCGCGGCGCACGGGGTCCGCTCCCGGCGGCGCGTTGCCGGCGTGATGGAACATGAATATTGGCACAGACAGCGTTTTGGCCGGATGCGGCGTAGTCTTCGGCAGAGCGAGCGCTTCGAAATGGTTTGCGGGTGTCTTGACCGGGCTGGGGGAGACAGGCAGCAAATTTGGATTTAGGGCAAAAAAGGCAAAATTTCCTGTTGTTATTTTGTATGTGTTGTGCTGTACCTGGGATCTGGGCAGCGCAGTGGCAAGAGATGCCAGCAGAAGAGCCAGCATCAGCTTGCCGCCCGGGCGCATCAGATTGGTAATCATTGGTAGTTGCGGCATCAATTATTGCCTAAGCGGCGGCTGCTTCGCATTTTTAAGAATCGGGACCAGCATGTCCGCGGTCGGCTTGACTCCGAAAGCTCCATGCGCACCGGCGAGTGCGTAAACTGCGGAAACCTGCCCAATGAAGCTATCCAGATTATCAACCGAGGCGACATCCGCGCTTTGAAACAGGGGAATCTCGGAGATGGGCGCATCGGTTGGCTCGCAGCCAACTGCCGTGACGCTCAATGACCTAAGGCCTAGAGCAAGCTGTTTTTCCAGTTCTGAATAAGCAGGGCTTTGTTGATCGTCAGCCCTGGTGATGATGACAACGCCGTCAACGGGGGCGTTAAAACTGCCGCTGGTTGATTCAATCAGCGTTCCTTGCAGCGAAGAAAGCATGGCGGTGCTGCCTCCCTTGCCTATCTCCCGGCTCAATTCCCGAGCTATTGGCGTAATCAGCGCGTTATCATCCACTGCCGAAAACGCGGGATTGTTTTTCATGTCCGTCCTCGCTTTTGCCGCTGCCGCGTGCAGGTCAAACCGGGAATTAAGGATTGTTGTCGTGACCATTTCGGCTCCGGCCGCGTGCAGCGCCGTTTCCAGTTTTCGTTGCAGGTCGCCGCCGGCAGCCGCCGATGCGATCACCGCAATCCGCTTTCCTTGCAACTGGGCTCCCACAATGAAAGGGAACGAGTCTTCCTGAAAGGTTGCGTTGGTCGCATTCTCCTGGCTTAACTGGTTGTTTTGACCGCGCAAACTGTTTAGATCATGCTGCAGGCTGCCCACCAGATCCTTTTGGCTGGTGTCAACGGCGCCGCTATCGGTCAAGCCCACGCCTATCAGCACCCCCAGCGAAAGCGCCAGGAAGATTGCAGCCAGGCTGAGCAGGTGGTATCGCCAAGTCGGCATGGTCAAAAATTGATCAGTGACTGGAATTTAAGGCCAACCAGGGTAACCAATTCTCTGAGGTGGGGAGAATAGGAAACAACTATGGCCATCGGCACCAGCGCTGCGGCGCACAAAGCAGCCAGCTCCACGGTCAGCCAACGGGTGCCAGGCCCATCAACAAGCCTGGGCTCTTTGCCGGTTTTGCCCTTCTCCAAAGACCAGCGAATTATGCGCTCCAGAATATTTGGAATAATTTCTTTGCCTTTACACCAGACAAGCAGGGCCACCGGCGGACCGAACACAACCAGCACCCGGAGAGTCTCCTGCACATCCATGGACAATGGCGAGTGCCACCAAAAGCTGTCAAAAAAAATGACTGTGAATGAAAAAAGCAGCGCGCACTGATAGATAAGACGCCACGGCCTGAGCGCAACCAGACCCAGCGCCAGCGTCAGATACCAGGGCTGAAACCAGAACAATGCCAGTGGCATTAAAAAGGCAATGCCGGCGGATGCTGAAACCAGGCCGGCCCTGTTTTTGACGCCGCCGATGTGCCACATTATGTAAGCAACCAGCGCCGCCGCCAGCGCCAACTGCACTACCGTGCTCGATAGCGGCAGTTGCAACCGGCCGGCGGCAACATCATGAATAAGCTTGGGGATGGTGAAATTGGCTTTCTCGCCAACGGCAGTCAGATAACTGAAGGTATCGCGCCCTTCCCATAAGGGACTGTAGCTGACCAGAGTGGTCGCAACCGCGAGTGCCAGTGATCCTGCGCCGGTCAACAGCTTCCATTTCAACTTGCGTTGCTTGCGCACCGCCAGCGCGATGTAGACAAGCAGGATCGGCAAAGCAATGAATTTCACCAGTACCGCCAGAGTGATGAAAAAAGCCCCTAGCAGCAGGCGCCGCTTCAAATAGCACAAAATACCGGCCAGCACAAAAACCAGCATGAAGATATCGTTATGGGCGTTCGCTACTACAAGCGCCAGAATAAAAGGATTCCAACCATAAAAAAGCATTGCCTTTTTCTCCAGCCCCGGGCGCAGGCGGGCGGCAATAGTTCCGATTAAGGCCACGTTTACCAGATCCAGGCAGACAAAAAACGCTTTAAAGATCAGAAAGTTGGCCGCGAAGCCGTTGCCGGCAATTTTGGCGAGCAAGCCGGTGGCGTAAACGTGGAGCGGGCCATAAACCGAGCCGGTTCCCACCCAGCCGCCCAGGTTAAAGAAAGGATCATGGGAAAAATAGGTAGCCGGCACAATCAGTGGATTCTCGCCGTAAATCGCGAATATGCGCCCATGGCGAATGTAGTCAAAAAGGTCGGTTGACAAAAGGAAGGGCGCAAACAACATCACCAGGTGGAAAAGCACAGTAAAGCCAAAGATATAGTTTGTCATCCGGTCACGGCGCCAGGGACGGTAAGGCGCCGGTGCGGCCTGGATGCCTGGAGGAGAGCGGAGATTGTTTACAGCTTTTAAGGCAATGAAGTATAAGCCAAACAAAAAAAGCGCATTGACACAAATTAGCAAATAAAGCAGGTAATAGTCGCTTAGTCCAAAGCCGCCATCGGGGAGCGCCATATAGGGGGGGAAATGGCTGAAGTCTGCCTGCGGGATAAAAAGGGGAAGAACCGCAAACAGAATGTAAGAAAACAGGCAGGCGCCTCCCGCCGTCATGATCAGGATCGTGGGGTTGACTAACTTTCCATTGTAGATTTTATTGAGTCTTTGCCACATTGAGGCCGGATATGTCATCAAAATGAATAGGGGTTATTGGACCGGGAGGCCAGGCTCGTGCAGACCCCCGGGAAGGAAAATACTCTGGACCGCAATATCCTATAGAAAGATGCATTAATGCTCAAGAAACTTTCCGCCGTCCGCCGGCGCCATTTTATCCGGATGCGCGGTTAATTTATACTACCAGCATCGCAGAATCGAAACAGTTGCGCTGGCCTGAATGATCCAGGAACAATGGAGGGGCTGAAAGTGATGTCACAGAGGAGTGAATTCAACAACAAGGATGTTACTGTTTACCGCGCCGAGTGGATACTGCCTGTTTCGTCCGGCCCGGTTCGTGACGGAGCTGTTGCAGTCTCCGGCGGCATGATCAGCGCCGCAGGCCCGGCGCGCGAAGTTATAAACTCCTTTCCCGGCGCCAGGCTGGTGGAGTTTCATCATGCCATCATCATGCCGGGATTTGTCAACTGCCACAGCCACTTTGAATATTCTGTCTTTCGCGGGTTTCTTGATAATCTGAATTTTGGCCGCTGGCTGCTGGAATTTATTGATTTTAAGTCCCGCCTGTCGGCAGATGATTATGTGATCAGCTCGAGGCTTGGCGCTTCTGAATGCGTGTCAGCCGGCATCACAACAGTTGCCGAATCCATGTATTCCGGCAAAAGCGTTTACGCCATCAAGGAAGCCGGCCTCAGGGCTATTGCTTTCCAGGAGGCTCTCGGCATGGATGACAGCAGGCTGGGCGAGACGATGGCGGCGCTTGACGCAAGCCTGGATGAACTGAATGAGCAACAGGACCCGCTGCTGGAGATCGGCGTTTTCCCTCACGCCACCTATACGGTCAGCGCCGCAATGTACAAGGCGGTTGCCGACATGGCCCGCCGGCGTCAGAAAAAGTTCGCAACGCATCTTGCCGAGAGCAAGGCAGAGTCGGCGTACATCCGCTCCGGCTCCGGTGTGCTGGCGATGGACTTGCGGGAAAAGGTAGGGTGGGAAAATCTTATGCGCGAACCATTTGGCGTCACGCCGGTAAAGTACCTGCAGCAATGGGACGTCTACGGGCCGGATTTTCTCGCCGTCCATTGCGTTCAGGTAAACGGTCCGGACATAGAGGTGCTGGCCAAGAACGGCGTGGCGATAGCCCATTGTCCAAAAAGCAACGCCAAGCTGGGCTGCGGCATCGCTCCTCTGCCTGCATTCCTGGAGTCCGGGATCAGGGTCGGCCTGGGCACCGACAGCCCGGCCAGCAGTAACGTCATGGACATGTTTGGCGAGATGAGAACGGCGATCTTTCTGCACCGGGGCTCCCAGCGCGACGCTGCCGTCCTGGACGCCGCCGAGTGCGTCCAGATAGCCACTCTCGGCGGCGCCAGGGCTCTGGGAATGGAAGACCGGATCGGCTCCCTGGAGTCTGGCAAACAGGCTGATCTGATCGCAGTTGACATGGAGCACAGTCATTTTACGCCCATCTACGATCCTTATTCAGCGCTTGTTTACGGCGCCAGCCAGGAGGACGTTTTTTTCGTGATGGTCGGTGGGCGGCCGCTCTATGAAAAGAAGGTTCTGCTGACAATGGACGAAGAGAAAGTCTCGGCCGATGCGCGGGCGGTGAAAGAGAAATTATGGGGATAGGCTATAAGAATCTATCTCAAAAGGCATGTTCTGCTGCGGCCGGCTGCAAAGGCGATGGGCGGCGTCCTCGGAGCAAAAAGTCCAGGGCGTACCGCAGCGGGTACGACTGCGGGCTTTTTACTCCTGCGTCCTTGCCCAT
>JAJYIM010000002.1 GCA_021790115.1 Actinomycetes bacterium
GCGCACTCGCGGGTCAGGTCCTTCACGTTATCGTGTTTTACCAGGAGGGGCTTGGCGTAGGTCTTTAAATTGTCTTTTGCTTTGCTCACGGACTCTTGCTCCTTTCAGATGCAATGGTGGCAAGGGGCGCAGCGTGCCGCGCCCCTTGCGGTTGTCTTTCCTAGGGATAGGTATAAGTAGTCCCCGCACCGTCATTGGCGCTTCCGGTAAGGGTTGAGATCCAGGAGCCGACGCCGGCAGGCACGTTGTACTTTAAGGTGACGGATCCGGAAGAGCCCGGCAGGATGTCGCCGCTGCCGATAGTTGCCGGGAGCGTTGAGGCAAGCGTAACGCCGTTTGTATTGACGCTTCCGGTAAGCTGAGCTGACCAGGCCTCGGCAGTGCCGGTGTTGTTTATGGTCCAGGTGACGGAGAGTATGCCGGCCTGGTAATCAGACAGCGAGGCCCAGGCAGGACTGGGAAGGTCCAGGGTAAGGGGCGGCTTGGCACCCGACACGGGTGACGTTAATGGCAGGCTGTCCTGGCCGCCATAAAAGACAAAGGGGCTGTCGACGAAGCCGTCGCCGTTGGCGTCAGGCGAGGTCCAGTTGCTCCAGTAGTTGCCACCGGTGGGAGCCGGAAAGTTAAAGGAGTTTCCCCACACATAACTTGTCGAGGAAATATATACCTGCGTTGTGTTGCTCAAGAAATTGTTATGGTAAATCTGGTTGTTGTGTGATGTCTCCTCGTGCTGCCCGTCAAGATAAATCCCGTAGCCATTGTCAGAACTGGTGTTGCCGGAAACGGTATTGTAGGTTGAGCGAGAAATTGCCAAGCCCCAACCCGTGTTCGAACTTGTGACATTGCCGAAGAGACTGTCATGACTGGCATATCTAAGGTAAATTCCATTGCCGTTTAAGCTGGCAGTATTTCCTGAGACTACGTTATTGCTGCTGCCGTAGATAAGTATCCCATCGTAAACGTCTGAATTAGTGGTATTATTCGAGACGCTCCCCCCGTTGCTTCCGAAATAAATGCCGTACCAGCCATCGGAATTGGCGATGTTATCAGAGACAGTGGCGTTGCTGGCGCTATAAACATAAATCCCGTTATAGCCGTCGCTTGAGGCGGTGTTCCCGGAGATAGTCTCGCCATTTGCGCCACCCGCACGAATTCCGTAAAAAGAATTATTATTGACCGTATTGTTATTGACGGTCGTGCCGCTCACCAGGCTCGCGCTGCCCGGTGTGTCGATGCCGATGTCACTTGAGGTTACTGTATTGCCGCTGATGACATTGCCGGTGCTTGTAGGCTTTTGGTAGATCCCGGCTTCGCTTCCTGACCAGCCTTTATAAAGCGAGTTGCTGCCCAGAAAATTGCTTGCATTAAGCTCCTTGACCTCTATGCCGGAGGTATCATCGCCAATGATGACTCCGTAGTGCACATCCGCGCCACTGCTGACAAGATGAGAGTTGCCGTTCAAGGTGACGCCGGAGCTGGTAATCCAGACGGTGGTGTCGGTAATGTCGGTATTTAGAGTGCAGCTCTGGCTGTACTGGTCCCAGGCGCCCACAGAAGCGCACTCACCACCCGTATCGGTGATGGTTATCTGATGAGAGTAGGCGCTGTAAGCCGCAGAAGCAGCGGCCGGAGCGCCGCCTGAAATGAGCGCCATGGTTAAAACCGCCAGGAGGGCAAAAGCCAGACTTGCTGAAAAACCAAGAAGCTTCTTTCCCTTAAACCAAACCCGTTTGAATCTCTCATTACACCCTTTCGTCTCCAGTCCCTGTTTTAAAATTAACCGACTAATGATAAGTCCTTTGGCCGGGTTTAGGTATAGGGGAATTCCCTGATATTTAAAATTGGATGCCAAAAAAAGCGAAGTGCAACCGTTGCACCCTCAAAAAGAGGGGGGCTTCCAATTAGAAACCCTCCCCTGACTCACTGAGAAGCCGTTTAAGGCTTCTGTCTGCCCTGTCTGTTATACTTACAGTGTTAATCCCTTAAAGGCTGAATCATTCTCAGCCGCTTCGACAAGCGCTTCCTTGGCTAAGTCCGACAGGCCGGCGTTACTCTCTTCATCTTCCCAACTCAGTAGTTCCAGGACTTCCGCCGCAGATTCGCAGACATCGGCGCGGCGCGAGTCCTCTTCCCCCTGCCAGCAGGTGACGTAACATTGGGCGACAACATACTTGCCGGCGTTGGTTTTGTACATCTCAATCTCATGCCAGCGGCTGTTTTGCGGTCCCTGATTTTCATAATCGGAACTGGAGCCCAACTTAACGCCGGTAAAAACAAAGTCCTTCTTTCCGTCGCGGCGGATTGTGTAGCGTTTTGTTTCGGTTTCTGTGTTATTTGTGGTGTCGTTCATGGCCTTCCTTTCCCTCGAAATTTGCTTGGCATGTGGGGAAGAGTGTGGGGATTGGAAAAATGGCGAAGTCAAAATAATGATATTACCAGGGGAAAGTAATGGTGGGCGTACCTGGATTCGAACCAGGGACCTCATCCTTATCAGAGATGCGCTCTAACCAACTGAGCTATACGCCCGAAAAGCGGATGGTGGATGCTGGACTCCGGGTGCTGGGAAAAAACCAAACCCCAACCTGATGCGGCGGCAGCCTGTAGTTTAGCTAATGCCGCTGTGGGCTGGCAAGGGTTGCCTCCCGGTTTTGGGTTCATAATTCCGCAATCGGGAAATTAGTTAACGAACCTGGAAAAGGGCCTTGGCTCTGGACTATAATGGCGGTACAAGGTTTGCCATGAAAGAAATGATCCTTTACGGCATCAGTTTTGATGTGATCGGCAAGCAGCCGATCATCCTTCTCAAAACGGCCGACGCTAATAAATTCCTGCCTATCTGGATCGGCCACCAGGAAGCGGCCGCCATCCTGATGAGATTGCAGGGGACCGAGCTCCCCCGGCCCATGACCCATGACCTGATGACCGTCATTATTTCCCGGCTTGACGCCGAGGTGCTCAGGGTGACGGTCACGGAGTTGCGGGAGAATACTTTTTACGCGCTGTTGACTTTGCGCCTGGAGGGCGGAGAGGTGGAAGTCGATTCCCGCCCCAGTGACGCCCTGGCGCTGGCAGTGCGCACCAACGCCCCTATTTTTGCCGCCGACCAGCTGATCGAGGACAATGCGGTAGAGTTTGACCACGACGTCGAGGACTCGGAGGAGGTTATCGAGAGATTCCGCGCCTTCCTGGATAACGTCGAGCCCGAAGATTTCAAGAACGATTAGCAAGCGGGTGCTGGATTCTGGACGCCGGAAACTGGATAAACAAATATTTTGGCGTTGCGGCTTTGTCCAGGGGCGCATAAAAGCCAAACAATGATGCTGGGAGGTGAAGAACATGGCAGCAGCATACGTTCTTGTCAACGCCGCTCCCGGACGCACGGGTGAGGCCCGGAAAAAAATGGCCGAGATCCCCGGCGTAAAAAGCGCCTTGGCGGTAACCGGCGCTTATGACATCATTGTCTTCATCGAGGGCGCAGACATCAGCGAACTGGGCAACAAGGTTGTTTCTCAAATTCAATCAATTGAGGGCGTTACCCAGACAATGACCTGCGTCGTCGTTGAGCTTCCCTGAGCCGGTTTTTGCCAAGCCCGAGGCATGACGGCGTCTAAAAAGAAGCACCGGGCAGGGCGCCTCCTGCGAGGAGGCTCTGCTTGCGGCCTATCCGTTCAAAAATCCCGGTACGTCAAGCCGCTTTGCCCCGTGCCGCTGCGCCGGCGGGGCCTGGTCAAAACCAGTGGCGATCACGGTGACCTGTATCATGTCGCCAAGGCTCTCGTCAATCACCGTGCCAAAGATAATGTTGGCGTCTGCGGCGGCTGCCTCCGCCACAACCTGGGCGGCTTCGTTGGCCTCATGGAGGGCGCAGTCTCCGCCACCCTTGACGTTCAGCAAAATGCCGCGCGCTCCCTGGATGGAGGTTTCCAAAAGCGGTGAGCCGATCGCCTGGCTGGCCGCCTCGATTGCCCGGTTTTCTCCGGACGCCGACCCAATCCCCATCAAGGCGCTGCCGGCGCCGCTCATAATCGTGCGCACGTCGGCGAAATCCAGGTTAATCAGCCCGGGCCTGTTGATAAGGTCGCAAATGCTTTGCACCCCCTGCCGGAGGACGTCGTCAGCCACGGCAAACGCGTCGATCAGGCTGGTGCCGGCGTCCACAACCTGAAGCAGCCGGTCGTTGGGAACGACGATGACCGTATCGGCAGCTTCGCGCAATTGGCGGATTCCCTCCTCCGCCTGGATATTGCGTTTTGTGCCTTCAAAGCTGAAGGGCCGGGTGACAATTCCAATCGTCAGCGCTCCCGTTTCGCGCGCGACCGCTGCAATAATGGGCGCCGCGCCGGTGCCGGTGCCGCCGCCCTCGCCGGCCGTTATAAAGACCAGGTCCGCTCCGCGCAGCACCTTCTTGATTTCGTCGCGGCTTCTTTCCATAGCCTCGATGCCAACGCTCGGGTCGGCGCCGCCGCCCAAGCCGCGCGTCAGCTCGCCGCCGACGTGCATCTTTACATCGGCATCGCACATCTCGAGCGACTGGGCGTCAGTGTTAATGGCGATAAACTCCACGCCGCGCACGCCCGCCGCCACCATCCTGTTGACGGCGTTGGTGCCGCCCCCGCCAACCCCGACCACCTTGATGGCGGCAAGATAGGCCTGCTCCTGGGAGGGAGCAGCGCTTTTTCGGGGAGCCGGCCTCTTTTCCTCGATGCTTACGTCGTCAGATATTCGCTCCGTAGGCTGGAAGAGGTTCGCTAGCGCCCCTTCCCTCATGCTGGCTCGAATTCCCATTGAGCAACTCCTTTGCCAGTTTACGGTAGGTTTCCGCGGCTGCTCCCGCCGGATCATAGGACAAGATGGACCGCCCCTGAACCGGAGCTTCCGCAAACTTTATTGTTTTCCTGACGATGGTTTTAAATACGAGGTCGCCAAAGCCGTCCTTGAGTATTTCCACAGCTTCGCGTCCATGAACGGTGCGGGCGTCAAACATCGTTGGCAAGATGCCCCTGATCCTTACGTCAGGGTTGAGGTTTTCCCTGACCATCTCCAGCGTTTTCTCCAACTGCGCCAGCCCTCGCAGCGACAGGTACTCGCACTGCACCGGCACGATGACGCCGGTGGCAGCGGTGAGCGCATTGATGGTCAGCAGCCCTAGTGATGGCGGCGTGTCGATAAGAATGTAGTCATAGCGGCGCCCAACCTCCATCAGCGCTTTTTCCAGCGCCCGCTCCCTGCCAATCGCTGAAGAAAGCGCCAGCTCTGCTCCCGCCAGGTCAATGCTGGCCGGCGCTACGTCGATCTCGCAGCGGTGGATGATGCTCTCGATCGAGTCCCGGTGCACAAGCACATTAAACATGCTGCGCGTGAGCGTGTCGGGATTGAGGCCCTGGCTCATGGAGAGGTTCCCCTGCGGATCCAGGTCAATTGCCAGGACGCGGTGATGCAGCTCGCGCAAGGCGACGCCCGTATTCAGGGTAGAGGTTGTTTTCGCAACCCCTCCCTTTTGATTGGCAAAGGCTAGCACTGTGGCCACAGGCCCTCCCGCAGAAATGGGCGTATGTGAACTTTCAGTCGCCGGGGCCCCTGCTGCAGCGCCGGCATTCGTTCCCTGACTGCTACTTCTTCTATCCCGGCCCCCAAATTCCTTTGCGCACAAACCGTAGTCAATTTTGGATACTTTTCCGGCCGGGCAGTAATTTTTTTCCACAAACTTTAAACACCTGTGGAAATCTTTTTAAAGTCCTGAATTTACTAGCTGTTTACCCCTGTTTTGTTCCCCCTGCCGCTTTCTTGGCAAAGGCGCTGTTTGCGACCTTCGCGCCCTGGATTTATCCACAGGAACTGTGGGAAATTGCTTTTTTTTATCTGCCGAAGCCGCCTTGTTTTATGGTTCCTGCGCCTGTAAAATCGTCGCCACACGCCGCGCCGGACCGGACAATTTGGGGCCGGAAGGGCTGTGCTGCGCGGTAAAAAGTGCCGGCTGGTGCACTGCTTTGAATTGACGAACAAGAAAACGGGAGCCTTCCATGAACGAGCACGCGCAAACCCTTTGGCGGCAGGCCAAAGAGATCATCCGCGAGACTCTCAGCACATCCACTTACGATATCTGGTTCGGTAAGGCCGACGCGGCCGGCATGGAAGGAAACACGTTTTTGCTATCCGTGCCCAACGATTTTACCAAGAGCAGAATTGAAAGCCGCTTCCTGCCGCTGATCGAGGATTCGCTGCAGGAAGTTGAGGGCAAAGAGGTGGCGGTAAAAATTGTGGTTTCTGAGCCCGCTTCAACTTCAGAGGCGGATCCCGCCGTCCTGCTTCCGGCTGCCGCCGAGGAGCCGGCTGTGCTGAAGCAGCTTAACCCCAAATATACCTTTGACAGTTTCGTGATTGGCTCAAGCAACCGCTTTGCCCATGCCGCCGCCCTGGCCGTAGCCGAGGCGCCGGCGCGGGCCTACAACCCGCTTTTCATATACGGCGGTGTTGGCCTGGGAAAAACACACCTGTTGCAAGCTATTGCCCATTACGTCGCCACCAGCAGCCCTGAGATGACAGTCAAGTTCATGACCATGGAAAGGTTTACTAACGATTTCATCAATGCCGTCATGGACAAAAAGCGGATTGAGGGATTTAAACATGAATGCCGGAACAATGACGTCCTGCTTATCGATGACATCCAGTTCCTGGAAAACAAGGAAGGAACCCAGGAAGAGTTTTTCCACACCTTCAACACCCTGTACGAAGCCGGCAAGCAAATCGCCATCACTAGCGACCGGCCTCCGAAAGAGATAGCAACCCTGGAGGAGCGGCTGCGCAGCCGTTTTGAGTCAGGGTTGATAATTGACATCCAGCCGCCAGATATTGAGACGCGCATCGCCATTCTGAGAAAAAAAGTAAAGGCGGACCACATCCCTTTGCCTGAGAGTGAGGCTGATGAAGTACTCGGTTTTATCGCCGGCGGCATTCCTACAAACATCCGCGAGCTGGAGGGCGCCTTTATCAGAGTGGTTGCGCTCGCCTCTTTGACCCAATCGGAAATCACGCTGGCCCTGGCAAAAGAGGCGCTTAAAAACCTTTTGCCTGCCAACCTTGAGGCGCGCGTCACCGTTGACATGATTCAGAGCGAGGTATGCCGTGCATTCGGCCTCTCCATGAGCGATCTCAAAGGAGACAAGCGCAGCCAAAGCGTGGTTTATCCCCGCCAGACGGCGATGTATCTTTGCCGGGAGCTCACCGATTCCTCTCTGCCGCAGATAGGCCGACAGTTCGGCGGCCGGGATCATTCAACCGTTCTTTACGCCATTAACAAAATCTCGAAACTTATCAAAGAAGAGAGAGAGGTTTTTTCCAGAGTGCAGCAGTTAACAACCAAACTAAAAAATTCCCGCTAGTGCGCGCTTGTGGAGAACAGGGCAAAAAAAACGGAGAAGTGTGGGTTTTTTTCGCGCTCCTGGGCAGGAGAGTTGTTTTCTCACCAGACCGCTGTCTTTTTCCCCTTTTTTCCTCAAACCTTTTCACAGGAAGATGTCATAATAACATTTCGATTTGGGGGTACTTTTGTTTTTTTCCCTTTTATGAACAAAGCTTATTAATATAAGTATTATTTTTTTAATTAACATCCTTTAACAATTGGAGACTAACCTCGTGGAAATTAAATGTGTAAAAGAAGTTCTTTTGGAGGGACTGCAAACCGCCCTAAAAACAGTATCTACAAAAAACGTCATGCCGGTATTAACCGGGATCAGGCTGACGGCAAAAAGCAGTTCGGAAGTCGAGCTGGCCAGCACAAACATGGAGATGTCGCTCAGGCTGACTTTAACCGGCCTGATCGACGGAGAAGGCGCGTCGGTGATCCCTGGAAGATTACTCACCGACATTGTCAGAAGCTTGCCCGCGGGAGACGTAAACATCAATATTCAAGATGGTGCAGGGCCGGCCGAGGTAAGGTCGGGCGGGGCAAGCTTTAAAATAAACTGCCTGCCGGCCGCGGATTTCCCCGTTTTGCCGGAAATGCCGGCAGAAGACGTTTTCCAGGTGGCGGCGGCTCCTTTTGTGGCAACCATCAGTACAGTTGCCAGGGCTGCCTCACGCGACGAAACAAGGCCGGTGTTAACGGGGGTCCTCGTAAAGTTTGATAAGGAAAGCCTGAAAATGGTGGCAACCGACAGCTACCGGCTGAGCGTCAGGGAAACAAAGGTCAAAAGTACTTTGATGGAGAAGAAGGAAGTGATCGTGCCGCGATCTTCACTGGAGGAGCTGGCGCGGCTGGGATCTGCCGCCGGCGGGGAAACGGTCAGAGTTGGAGTTGTTGACGGGCAGGTATTGTTTGAGGCCGGCCGCACGCTGCTTGCCTCAAGGTTGATTGAGGGGCAGTTTCCCAACTACCAGCAGCTTCTGCCAGACGAGTTCAAATACGAGGTAGAGCTTGACAAAGAGGAGATACTAGAAGTTATTGGACGCATCGGCCTCATGGCTCAAAAAAATGCTCCTCTGAGGATGAAATTTGCCGATGGCGGGCTGACAGTTTCCGCCCGGGCGCCGCAGGTCGGCGAAGCGAGCGAAAGCCTGGCCGTGCCGTTTAAAGGGGAAGAAATAGAAATTGGCTTTAATGCGGAGTTTCTCCGGGAAGGCATTGACAGCGTCGACGAGGACAGGTTGAAGCTGCGAATCATCAGCCCTCTGAAGCCGGGACTGATCAAGGGGTCAGCTGATGACTTCCTTTATCTGGTGATGCCGGTAAGACTGTAATAACCCGGATGCTGGATACTGGATGCTGGACTTTGGATATTGGATAAAACCCAAAACCCGGATATTAGACCCTGGATCTTGGATACTGGATTAAACCCAAATCCAAAAAACCTAACTTGACAAATAGAAAATATTCGTTGTAATTTTTTTAGAACTCGTAACTCTTTTGTGGTTTTGGAATGCAGCTTTGTAATTTAAGGGTCCGGAATCTCCGCAGTTTTGAGGCGGCGGAGGTTGAGCTGGGGCAGGGCCTGACCATCATTTTCGGGGCTAACGGCGCCGGCAAGACAAGCCTGCTGGAAGCAGCCCAGTTTGCGCTTTGCGGCCGATCGTTCCGGACCGGCCGCGAGGAGGAAATGGTCCGCAGAGGAGCCGGTTTTATGCGGCTCGAAGCAGAGATTCAGAACGGAGGCGCCGCGATTTCCCGCACCGTCAAGCTCAGGACGGGAGCGCCGGCAGCGGTGGATCCGGGCGGGGGGCCGATCTGGCTTGATCCGGGGTCAGTCCTGTCTTTCTCTCCTGACGACCTGCAGTTGGTGAAGGGTCCGCCGGCCGGCAGAAGAAGGTTCCTGGACGAGGCAATAACCCGCCGCCAACATGGTTACCGGCAGCTGCCGCTTGACTATCTGAAAATCATCAGCCAGCGAAACAGCTTTTTAAAACGGGCCCGGGCCGGCTTGGCGCCGCTTGCCGACATAAGCCCCTGGGACCAGCTGCTGGCGTCGACCGCGCTCAGGACCTACTCCGCCCGGAAAGAATTCTGCCGCCTGCTTGCTCCCCACTTTGCCTCGGCCTGGACCGCGCTGGCAGGGGGAGAGGCCGGCGTTGATCTGCAGTACGTATCGCAGCTTGAGGAGGCGGCCGCGGCTCCCGACCCGGTGGCAGAAGTGCTGGGGTTGTTGAGAGCAGCATGGTCCCACGACATGGAGCGTTCCTCGACTGGAACCGGCACGCACCGGGACGAGATGCAGTTGTTGCTTGCAGGGGAAGCCCTGCGTCAATTCGGGTCGCAGGGGGAGCAACGCCTGGCTGTGCTGGCGCTGCTTTTGGCAGCGCGCAGCCTCGTTCTTGAGGAAGCCGGGACGCCACCGCTGATGCTTCTGGATGACGTCCTCAGCGAGCTTGACCACGGCAGGCGCCGCCGGCTGATGGACATTCTGGCAAGCGGAGGGCAGGCTGTTATCACGGCAGCCGACCGGGGGCTTTTTTTAGAGGAAGAGCTGACCGGCGGGGCGGTCCTTGAGGTCGGCGCCGGCGCCTGGGCAGGCATTCATTATGTCTGAGTTTAAGGAGGTTGCCTCTATTGTTGACAGCGAGAAGGAGCGCCTCTGGCGAAGCAGCCCCGGCCTGGGGCTGCAAGCCCTCTGGAAAGAAGCCGCAGGCGCGGACATAGCAGCGCATGCTTCTGTGAGATGGTTTCGTGATGGAGTCATGACAGTAAGCTGCGCCTCCGGAGGATGGGCCTGCGAGCTGCGGCTGGCCGCCGGTGATTTGATTGCGCGCATAAACGCACTGGGAGCTCCTGAAAAGGTGCGGGAAATCAGGTTTGTTCATCAGGCCCAGGCGAGTTGGAAATCCAGCAAATAGCGGGAAAGTTTTCCCGGCGCCGCCTTGGGAGAGAGTGACAAAATGTGATATACTCAAGCAGTAATTTCCCGCGGTTTAAAAGGCCCGCCGGAGGTCGAGGTTGAAGGAGTGCGGCACTGCTTCAGCGGCGTTTTCCCGCCTCCGATCAAGGTCCCCTGAGTGGCGACTCCGCTCTTCACTTGAGCCTGCAACAAATTTTGAACGGAAAGTAGACTATTGCCAAAATCTAGTTACGACGCCAAAGACATCACAGTCCTCGAGGGCCTGGAGGCTGTCCGCAAACGGCCGAGCATGTACATCGGCTCGACGGGCTCCCGGGGCCTGCACCACCTCGTCTACGAGGTGGTTGACAACTCGGTCGACGAAGCGCTGGCGGGCGGTTTCTGCACTGAGATCAGTGTCGTCATTCACCCTGACAACTCTGTCACTGTTTCTGATGATGGCCGCGGCATTCCGGTGGCGCCGCATCCCAAGCACAAGCGGCCGGCGGCCGAGATTGTCCTGACGATGCTGCACGCCGGCGGGAAGTTCGGCGGCGAAGGCTACAAGGTGTCCGGCGGCCTGCATGGCGTCGGCCTGTCGGTGGTAAACGCCCTCTCAGAGTGGCTGGCGGTGGAGATCCGCCGCGACGGCTTCGTCTGGACGCAGGGCTATGAGCGCGGCGCCCCCAAAGGGCCGCTGGCCAAGGGCAAGGCCGCCAAGGGGACCGGGACGACCGTCACCTTTCTGCCGGACCTTGAGGTGTTCGATGATATCGATTTCAAGTTCTCCACCCTGTCGCAGCGGCTGCGCGAGATGGCCTTTCTTACAAAGGGCCTCAGGATTTCGCTCGCCGACGAGCGGAGCGAGGGTCAGCAGGCCGTCCACCTTTACAAAAACGGCATCAAGGATTTCGTCAGGCATATTAACTCCAACAAGGACCCGATTCACAAAAGCATTGTTTACCTGGAGAAAGAAGGGAAGCGCGGCGGGCTGGAGGTGGCCCTGCAATGGAACTCTTCTTATGTGGAAAGCATCTTCTCTTTCGCCAACAGCATTAACACCCAGGAGGGCGGCACCCACCTCTCCGGCTTCCGGGCGGCGCTGACCCGGGTTGTCAACGATTACGCGCGCTCCAAGGGGCTGCTGAAGGAAAAGGAAGAGCCACTTTCCGGAGACGATGTCAGGGAGGGACTTTCCGCGGTTGTATCTGTGAAGCTGCGCGAGCCCCAGTTTGAAGGTCAGACAAAGACCAAGCTGGGCAATTCGGAGATGCGCGGTTTTGTGGAAAGCGCCGTTGGCGTCAAGCTGTCGGAATTTTTGGAGGAGCATCCCGGCGAAGCCAAGCAGATTGTCACCAAGGCAGCCGCGGCGGCCCGCGCCCGTGCGGCGGCCCGCAAGGCGCGTGATTTGACGCGCCGCAAGAGCGCGCTGGAAAACAGCGCCCTTCCCGGCAAGCTGGCTGACTGCTCGGTAAAAGACCCGGCCTCGACGGAGATCTATCTGGTTGAGGGCGACAGCGCCGGCGGCTCGGCCAAGCAGGCGCGCGACCGCGCCTTCCAGGCGATCCTCCCACTGCGCGGCAAAATTATCAACGTGGAGAAAGCGCGCCTGAACAACATCCTCTCCAACAAGGAGATTCAGGCGATGATCACAGCGCTGGGCACGGGCATATCCACCGAGTTTGACATTAACGCCGCCCGTTATCACAAAATCATCATCATGACTGACGCCGACGTTGACGGCGCCCATATCCGCACCCTGATCCTGACATTCTTCTTCCGCTACATGAAAGAGATGATCGAACGCGGCTTTGTCTATATTGCCCAGCCGCCCCTGTTCCGGATCAAGCAGGGGGGGCAGGAGATCTACGTGGACAAGGAGAGCCAGTTGGAGGAACTGCTGATGCGCGACCGCCTGGAGAAGATCAGCATCGCCGGGAACGGAGGCGGCCACAGCAAGATGTCCTTAAGCCAGTCAAAGTACCAGCGATTCCTGAGGCTGTACAA
Organism: Actinomycetes bacterium; assembly: GCA_021790115.1. Classification (GTDB taxonomy): domain Bacteria; phylum Actinomycetota; class Thermoleophilia; order BMS3ABIN01; family BMS3ABIN01; genus JACWAD01. The sequence continues at coordinate 12,312 of JAJYIM010000002.1, forward strand.
GGAATACGAAGGCTGGGCCGGCAAACTACGCTCCCTTTACGGGCCCGCAGTGGTGGACTACATCAGCGCCCAGAGCCTGCTGGAAAAGAAAAAGATCAAAACCTTCGACAGCTTCAAACAATTTTTGAAAACAAAGGAAGCGGCGGCGAAGTTCGGCAGCCTGGAAGTGATGGAGGCAGACAAGGCACAGGGCCTGATCGTGCTTAAGGTTACCGGGAAGCGCACGGGGGTCGCCCACACGGTGAAGATGCCGGCCCAGCTTCTGGCCGGGCGGGAGCTGGCCAGCATGCGCGACCTGTATGCCAACATGAAAGCCCTGCTGGGTGAGCCGCCGTTCACGGTCAATATGGGCAACAAGGAAGAGGAAGCCGAAAACTTTGAAGAGGTCAGGCTGGCAATCCTGGCGCTGTCCAAGGAAGGCGTCAACCTGCAGCGCTTTAAGGGCCTGGGTGAGATGAACCCGGAGCAACTCTGGGAGACGACGATGAATCCCGACACCCGCACGCTGCTGAGGGTGTCGCTGGAAGATGCAGCGGCGGCGGACGAGATCTTCACGACCCTGATGGGCGACAAGGTGGAGCCGCGGCGGGCGTTCATCGAAGCCAACGCCCGGCAGGTGCGCTTCCTTGATATCTAGAATGTCACAAAAGCCGCTACTGACCAAACCCACAACCCACAACTCGGAACCAGGGTTTTTTATGGCAGTCTCAAACCTTGACGGACGCATAGAGCCTAGAGAGCTCGAAGAAGAAATGAGGTCATCGTACCTCGATTACGCCATGAGCGTAATCGTGGGGCGGGCGCTGCCCGATGTGCGCGACGGCCTTAAGCCGGTGCACCGGCGGGTCCTTTACGCGATGCAGCAACTGGGGCTGGCCGCGGGCAAGCCCTACAAGAAAAGCGCCCGCATTGTTGGTGACGTTATCGGCAAGTACCATCCCCACGGGGACGTCGCCGTTTACGATACGATGGTGCGCCTGGTGCAGGACTTTTCCATGCGCTACCCGCTCATTGACGGGCAGGGCAACTTTGGCAGCGTCGACGGCGACAGTCCGGCCGCTTACCGTTACACCGAGGCCCGCCTCGCCAAGCTGGCGACGGAGATGCTCAGGGACATCGACGAGGACACTGTCGACTTCGTCCCCAACTTCGATGAAAGCACCACGGAGCCGGCGGTGCTGCCTTCGCGTTTTCCCAACCTGCTTGTCAACGGCTCCAGCGGCATCGCCGTCGGCATGGCCACAAACATACCGCCGCACAACCTGGGCGAGGCGATTGACGCGGTGGTGGCAACGATTGACAATCCCGGCATCTCTGCGGGCGAGTTGATACGCTTCCTGCCCGGCCCCGACTTTCCCACCGGGGGCATCATTCTTGGCAGCGGCGGCATCCGCGACGCCTACACCAGCGGCCGCGGCCTGGTGAAAGTGCGCGCCAAGGCCCACAGCGAGCCGATCAAGGGCAACCGCAACGCCATCATCGTCACCGAGCTTCCCTATCAGGTAAACAAGGCTTCCCTGATTGAGAAAATTGCCGAGCTGGTGCGGGAGCGCAAGATTTCCGAGATCTCCGATCTCCGCGACGAGTCCGACCGCAGCGGCATGCGTGTTGTCATCGAACTGCGGCGGGAGGCGGTCGCCAAGGTTGTGCTCAACAAGCTGTACAAGCACACAGCCATGCAGAGCACTTTCGGCATCAACAACCTGGCGCTGGTGGACGGCGTGCCGCGGACGATGTCGCTGCGGGAAATGCTGAAGGCCTACGTCGCCCATCAGCGCGAGGTGGTCGTCCGCCGCACCCGCTACGAGCTTGACAAGGCGCAGAAGCGGGCGCACATCCTCGAGGGTCTGCTGACAGCCCTGTCAAATCTTGACGCTGTCGTCAAACTCATCCGCGCCGCCCGGGACGCCGATGCGGCCCGCGCCGGGCTGATGAAGAAATTCGGGCTCTCGCAGGTCCAGGCTCAGGCGATTCTCGATCTGCGCCTGCAAAAGCTGACCGGCCTGGAGCGGGACAAGATCAAGAACGAGCACAAGGACCTGCTGGAGCGGATTGCCTGGTTGAAGGGCATCCTGGCCGATGAAGCTGAAGTTGACAGGTTGATTAAGGAAGAGCTGCTTGAGATCAGGAAGATGTATGCGGACGACCGGCGGACGCAGATTGCGCCCGGCGAGGAGGAGCTGGACATCGAGGACCTGATTGCCGAGGAGGAGATGGTCATCTCCATCACCCGCGCCGGCTACATCAAGCGGCTGCCCCTGAATACTTACCGCAACCAGCGCCGCGGCGGCGTGGGCGTGATGGGCATGGATGTCAAGGAAGAGGATTTTCTCGAGCACCTTTTTATCACGACTACGCATCACTATCTGCTTTTCTTCACCAGCGTCGGCAAGGTTTACCGCTTGAAGGTGCATGAGATTCCCCTGGGAAGCCGGACCTCGAAAGGCCGGGCTGTGGTCAACCTGCTGCCGCTGCGGGCCGGCGAGCGGATCAAGGCGGTTGTGGCGACTCGTGATTACACGGACGCCAAGTACCTGGTGATGGCAACCAGGAACGGCATGATCAAGAAGACGGCTTTTCAGGAATACAACACGGTGCTTAAATCCGACGGCATCATCGCCATCAACATCCGGGCGGGCGACGAGCTGATCGCCGTCAGGCACTCGGCCGGCAGTGAAGACATCCTGCTGGTAAGCGAAGGCGGCCAGGCCATCCGTTTTAATGAGTCTGAGACCAGGTCGACGGGGCGTGCCACCAGCGGCGTCAAGGGAATGAAGTTGCGAGGCGGGGACCGGGTGCTTTCCATGAACGTGGCCCGCGATGACGCCGACCTGTTTGTTGTTACCGACGGCGGGTACGGCAAGCGCACGCATATCAGCGAGTACCCGCGCCACAAGCGCGGCGGCATCGGCGTCAAGACGATAAAGCAGACCGAGTCAAAGGGCGGGCTCGTCGCCGCCCGCGTCGTGCGCGATAACCACGAGCTGGTGCTCATCTCCGAGCAGGGCGTCGTTATCCGCATCCCCGCCCAGGATGTCTCCGTCATGGGGCGGGCCACCCAGGGCGTGCGGGTAATGAACCTGCGCCGGGGCGACCGGTTAAGCGCCGTGGCCCGGGTGGTCTCCAGCAAGTCGGGCGCCCGGGAGGAAGAGATCGAGGCGGAGTAAGCCGCCCGGCCCCAATGCGAACAATCGTTTGAGATAGATTTTGCTCCCAAAGCTGCCGCACCGCTGCTTTAGTTTTTCTCCGATCAAACGCTAATGAAAACGCCTTCAATGCCGAAAAAGTTGGCAACGCACGGGCAGTTTTTGTCAATTGTGGCAACCGGGAAGGTGAGCAATGAGAGCCAGGCAGTTGGGATTTCTTGCAGCTTCGTCTTTGTTGATGGCCGTTTTCCTGCTTGCAGGCAGCTTTGGCCACAACGCCAGCGCCGACGCCTACAGTGTCGGCACCAACGCCTACACTATCGGCAAGGTTAGTGTGAATCCGAGCATCGCCATTCCCGGCACTTCCGTGTCACTGACCGGCACGGGCGAGCTTATCAACGCCCAGCTGCAGGTGTCGATGGGCGGTAAATATTCCGATGGCCAGACCTACGTGGCGATTCTGGGCACGGCTCCGACCGACAACCTGGGCAACTGGTCGTTTAGCTTCACAGTTCCCAGCAATGTCAAGCGCCTCAGTGATAACGCCACTATTCCCATCTTCACTGCAGGCTGGCCCGTGGGCGGCACTGCTATCGGCACCGATGGGGGCTTTTATAGTTCTTACAATTACCTGGACGTAAATGCGAATTCTCAACAGACAAGCACGGCGCCTGCGCCAACAAGCACAAACACCACGCCGACTTCATTTGTCAGCGCCGGCTCTTCAAATACCGGCAGCGGCGCCAGCCTTCCCAATACGGGCGCAAGGGTGATGGCCCTTGCTCTGGCCGGGATCAGCCTGATCAGCTTTGGCGCCCTGGCCCGGCAGCTGAAGCGTGAGAGATCGCAGTAAGATCACCGGCCGGCTTCCCGCGGCAATCCTCCATTTATGATAATCTGGTGTGCGGTCCTGCCCGGCCGCTGTTAAATCAACCCAATTTTGCTACTGTTTTGGATGCAAGGCAGTGCGCCACTTTTTAAATGATGGGACTAACTCGCGAACAAATCAAGGAGATCATCCCGCACCGCGATCCGTTCCTCTTTCTGGACGAGGTCACGGAGCTGACGCCCGGCGAGCACGTGCTGGCTCTGAAACACCTGCGCGGAGACGAGCCGTTCTTCGAGGGTCACTTTCCCGGCCGGCCGATTATGCCCGGCGTCTTGCAGGTGGAGGCGCTGGCGCAGGCAGGCGCGGTTGCGGCCCTGTCGCTCCCTGAAAACCGCGGCAGGCTGGTGCTGTTTGCCGGCATTGACGGCGTGCGCTTCAAACGGCCGGTGGTGCCGGGCGACACCCTGCAGCTGGAAGTAACAATGACCAGGATGCGCGGCGCTATCGGCAAAGCGGAAGCCAAAGCCTCCGTAGGCGGCGAGCTTGCCTGCCGCGCCGGCCTGACCTTCGCCATCGCTGAGCGGGGAGCCTGAGCTTGGCCGGCCGCCGCGCCAAAATACACGCGGTCGGCACATATGTGCCGGAGCGGATAGTTACAAACGATGACCTTTCACTAAACCTGGACACGTCGGACGAGTGGATCTCCACGCGCACCGGCATCCGCGAGCGGCGCATCGCCTCCGATGCGGAGGCCGCCTCCGACCTGGGTGCCGGGGCGGCCCGGCGCGCGCTTAAGGCAGCAGCCGTGTCCCCGGACCAGCTGGACCTGATCATCACTGCCAGCCTCTCGCCCGACATGTTGTTTCCGGCGACGGCTTCGCTCATCTCCGGCCTGATCGGAGCCGGCGCCGCCGCGGCTTTTGACCTGTCGGCGGCCTGCACCGGCTTCATTTACGCTCTGGCCGTAGGCGAGTCTTTCATAGTCTCCGGCCGCGCCGAAAAAGTGCTTGTGATAGGTGCAGATGCGGTGTCCAAAATGATAGACTGGAGCGACCGCGGCACCGCGGTGCTTTTTGGCGATGCCGCCGGCGCGGTGCTGCTGGGTCCGGCCGCTGAGGGGGAGGAGGGCATTATTGGCTTCGATCTCGGGAACGACCCCGCTGGCGCCGGCGAGCTGAGTTTGCCTGCGGGAGGCTCACGGCTGCCTGCCAGCGAAGAAACGGTGGCAGGCGGGCAGCATTTCCTGCGCATGAACGGCCCGGAAGTATTCCGGTTCGCCACCAGGATAGTTGCCGCGTCTTCGCGCCGGGTGGTGGAGCAGCACGGACTGCGGATGGAGGACATCGACATTTTCATTCCTCACCAGGCCAACATCCGCATCATTGATGCGGCCGCCCGCAAGCTGCGCATTGCGCCGGAAAAAGTTTTTTCCAACATTGAGCGCTACGGCAACACTTCCTGCGCCTCCATTCCCCTTTGCCTGGACGAGGCGGAGCGCCAGGGCCGGCTGAAAAGGGGAGACTTGGTGCTAATGACAGGCTTTGGCGCCGGGCTCTCGTGGGGCTCGTGCATAGTCAGATGGCAGTAAAGCGGACGCTGGACGCTGGACTCTGGATAAAAGCAAAACCCAAAAAACAAAATTAACTTGACAAATGGGAAATAATCGTTAAAATGTTTTTTGAGCTTTGAGCTTTATGCCCAACAGAATCTGTGACATATTTGATATCGACCATCCCATCCTCCAGGGAGGGATGACCTGGGTCAGCGACGCCTGCCTGGCCGCGGCGGTTTCCAACGGAGGCGGCCTCGGCATTATCGGCGCCGGCGCCATGCCGGCCCGGTTGCTTGGCGAAGAGATCAGGAAGGCGCGCCAGTTAACAGAGCGCCCTTTTGGGGTTAACCTGATCATGATTAACCCGGAGTTTGAGCAGCAGCTGGAGGTGGTCCTGGCCGAGGCGCCGCCGGCGGTGACGCTGGGCGCAGTGAAAAACACGTCCGTGATCCCCCTGATGAAGGAGAAGGGGATCAAGGTGGCGCCCGTGGTGGCCGCCGTGGCGATTGCCCGCCGCTGCGAGGAGCAGGGGGCGGACGCCATCATTGCCGAGGGCTCGGAGTCCGGCGGGCACATTGGCGACACGACCACCATGGTGCTCGTGCCGCTGGTTTCCAGGGCAGTCGGCGTGCCGGTGATCGCCGCCGGCGGCATCGCCGGCGGCGCGGGAGTGGTGGCCGCCTTTGCGCTGGGGGCTGAGGGAGTTCAGCTTGGCACCCGCTTTGTCTGCGCAGAAGAATGCCCGGTGCACGAGGCTGTGAAGCAAAAATTCATGAAATCAGGCGACAGGGCAACGGTAGTGACTGCCCGCTGCGTCGGATATCCGGTGCGAACAATAAAAAACAAGCTATCCGGCTTGTATGATCAGTGGGAAAGGAAGTACATGGCCGGCGAGTGCACTGCCATGGAAATTGAGAACCTGGGCCTGGGCAAGCTGCGCGAGGCCATGCGGGAAGGGAACGTCAGGGACGGCTCGATGATGGCCGGGCAGAGCGTCGCCCTGGTGGACAGGGTGCAGCCGGCGGCAGAGATCATTGCCGAGATCGTGGCCGAGGCGGAAGCCGCCGCAGCCCGCCTGGGCTCGCAAATGGCGCTCAGCCGGTGAGGTGCAGTGGGTAAGCTGGCGCTGGTCTTTCCCGGCCAGGGTTCTCAGAAGCCGGGCATGGGGGCCGATCTGGCCGTTGAGTTTGAGGCTGCCGCAGATATCTACCGCAGGGCCGGCGAGACAGTCGGCTGGCATGTGGCCGATGTTTCTTTTAATGGACCCGAGGCAAAGCTGAACCAGACCGGCTTTGCCCAGGTGGCGCTCTATGTCAACAGCATGGCGGTGATGGGGGTTTTAAAACAGCGGGGCGTTATGGGGGATGTCGTCAGCGGGCACAGCCTGGGCGAGTACAGCGCCCTGGCGGCGGCAGGAACCATCAGCTTTGAGGAAGGGCTTGAACTTGTTGAGGCGCGGGGAATGGCAATGGCCGACGCCGCCCGGGAGCGGCCCGGACTGATGGCTGCCATCCTTGGTCTTGATGATGTGGCCGTCGAGGCCATTTGCGCTGAAGCGGGCGATGTTTGGCCGGTAAATTACAACTGCCCCGGGCAGGTAGTGGTTAGCGGCCTGGCGCAGTCGGTGCGAAGGGCAATGTCGAAGGCCCTGGATGCCGGCGCCCGCAAAACCGTGGAGTTGCCGGTAAGCGGCGCTTTCCATAGCCCCTATATGCGCAACGCGGCCGGCGAGATGAAGGAGCGCCTGGCGGGAGCTCTGTTTAAGGATCCGCAACCGCCTTTTTTTTCTTCAATTAGCTGCCGTTACGAGACGGCCGCCGGTCTTGCCGGGCTGCTCGTAAGCCAGATTGTCTCCCCGGTTCGCTGGCGCCAGGCTGTAGAGGCGATGATCGCGGACGGCGTGGACAGGTTTCTGGAGGTTGGAAACGGGAAAGTCTTAACTGGCCTCATCAGGAGGATCAACCGCGATGTCGCCGCCGCCAGCGTTTCCGATCCAGCCGGCCTTGAAAACGCAAACAGGATTTAATCGATGGAGATTGGACAAAACGGACTCTCCGGCGAGGTTGCGCTCGTAACGGGCGCTTCGCGCGGCATCGGCGCCGCCGCCGCTGAGGCGCTGGCCCGGGCGGGGGCCGACGTGGCGCTGAACTACAAGCAAAGCCGCCAGGCGGCGGAGGCTCTCGCGGAGCGGCTTGCTGTTAGCGGCGTCAAACTGCTGCCGGTTGCGGCAGACGTCGGCGACGCCGGCCAGGTCGGCGCCATGATGGAAAAAATTGAAGCCGGGATGGGACGGGTCTCCATCCTGATCAACAACGCTGGCATCACCCGCGACTCGCTGCTGATGCGCATGAGCGGGGAGGACTTTGACACCGTTATTGCCGCCAGCCTCAGGGGCGCTTTCCTTTGCAGCAAGGCTGTTGCCCGGGGGATGATGAGGGCACGCCGCGGTGTTATCATCAACGTCTCCAGCGTCATTGGCCGCCGCGGCAACGCCGGCCAGGCGAACTACGCCGCCGCCAAAGCGGGCCTGATCGGGCTGACCAAGTCGCTGGCGCGGGAGCTGGGGCCGCGGGGCGTGCGCGTCAACGCCGTCGCCCCGGGCTACGTTGAAACAGACATGACCGCAAAGCTGCCTGATAGTATGAAAGAACAAATTGTCAAAAACACACCGCTGGGCCGGCTGGCCGCCCCGCAAGACATTGCCGGGGTGATTGCCTTTCTGGCCTCGCCGGCCGCCGCTTATATCACCGGCGCTGTCATCCCCGTTGATGGGGGCCTGGGAATATAAAAACCTGATGGTGGATGGCAGATGGTGGAAGATCGTTGGCAAAACACAAGGATTAAAACGGTCAAAATTTTAATCGAACAATTCAATAGCGGCTTAACGAAAGGAAGAGCTTTTAGTGGTTAATCCACCATCCACCATCCACCATCCACCATCTGCTTTTAGGCGCGTGGTTGTCACCGGCATGGGCATCATCTCTCCCCTGGGAAACGGGGTGGAAGAATACTGGGACGCCCTTGCCACCGGCCGGTCCGGAGTGGGGCCGATCACCCAGTTCGACGCCTCCCGCTTCAAGGTGCGCATCGCCGCCGAGGTGAAGGGGTTTGAGCCAACCGGTTACGTGGACCGCAAAAACGCCCGCCGCATGGATCGCTTCTCGCAGCTGTCTGTGGCGGCCGCGCGGACGGCGGCCGAGCATGCGGGCCTGGACGTGGCCGCCGACGCTGAGAATGTGGGCGTGCTGGTGGCCAGCGGCATTGGCGGCGTCAAGACCTTTGAGAAAGAGACGGCCGTGCTGCTGGAGAAGGGGCCGGACCGGATCAGTCCATTTTTCATTCCGATGGAGATAGCCAATATGGCTTCCGCCCAGGTGTCGATGCACCTGGGAGCCAGGGGGCCGGTAAGCACGGTATGCACTGCCTGCTCTGCTGCGGCCAATGCCATCGGCGACGCTTTTGAAATCATCAGGCGGGGCGCCGCCGACGTGATGCTGGCCGGAGGCAGCGAAGCGGCGGTGACGCCGGTCGGCATTGCTGCTTTCGCGCAGATGGGCGCACTGTCGGCCCGCAACGACGAGCCCGAGAAAGCCAGCCGCCCCTTTGACCTTGAGCGCGACGGCTTCGTGATGGGAGAAGGCTCGGCCATCCTGGTGCTGGAGGAGAGGGAGCGCGCTCTTGACCGCGGCGCCCGCATCTGGGCCGAGGTGGCCGGTTACGGCATGACCGGCGACGCCTATCATATGAGCCTGCCGGAGCCCAGCGGCGAAAACCAGGCCCGGGCGATGCTGGCGGCGCTCGCCGAAGCAGGGCTTGAGCCTGCCGATATCGACTACATCAACGCCCACGGGACGTCAACCCCTCCGGGTGACGCTATCGAGACCAGGAGCATCAAGATTGCTCTTGGCGGCCATGCCCAAAAAGTGGCGATCAGCTCCACCAAGTCAATGATGGGTCACTGCCTGGGCGCCTCGGGAGCCCTCGAGGCGGCGGCCTGCATCCTGGCAATCGACCGGGGCGCTATTCCGCCGACGATAAATCTGGAAAACCCGGATCCGGAGTGCGACCTGGACTATGTCGCCAATGCCGCCCGCAGGCGGCAGGTTGCCGTGGCGGCTTCCAACTCATTTGGGTTTGGCGGCCATAACGTCACCCTGGTGTTTAAAGCTCCCTGAGGCGGTTTAAATGGCGCAACGAGTTTCGGTTAACATCAGCCGCCGCAACGGAGCCTCAGGGGGGGCCGAGAGCTGCCCCCAGTGCAAGCAGTTGCTCAGCGCTGTTGAGCTTAGGGACAACTACAGTGTCTGCCCCAACTGCGGCAATCACTTCCGCCTCAGCGCCAGGGAGCGGGTGGCCATGCTTGCCGACAGCGGCACCTGGAACGAGATTGCCGCGGGCCTGCGCTCAGCCGACCCGCTGCAGTTCTTTGACCTCAGGCCTTACAGCGAGCGCCTTGAAGAAGCCGAGTACGACACCGGCCTGGGCGAGGCGATGATCGTCGGCAGCTGCCGCATTCACAAGATGGACGCGGTGCTGATGGTGATGGATTTCAGCTTTATGGGCGGCAGCATGGGAAGCGTTGTCGGTGAGAAATTCTGGCGGGCCTGTGAAGCGGCCATCGAAAACCGCTATCCGCTGGTGGCCGTCTGCGCATCCGGGGGCGCCCGCATGCAGGAGGGAATTCTCTCGTTGCTGCAAATGGCGAAAACAACCTGTGCCGTGGAATTGCTGTCGGAAGTGCCGGTGCCCTTCATCTCAATTTTGACCCACCCGACCACAGGCGGCGTGCTGGCCAGCTTCGCCACCCTCGCCGATGTCATCATCGCCGAGCCGGGGGCGCTGCTTTCCTTCTCCGGGCCCCGCGTGATTGAGCAGACAATCAAGGAAAGCCTGCCGGACAATTTTGGCCTAGCCGAGTCCAATTTAAACCACGGCCAGATTGACATGATCGTGCCGCGCAGTCAACTTAAGGACCGGCTCGTGCAGATTCTGGGGATGCTGGAGGGGGGTGTCGCCTGTGCCCTTGAGCCCCTTTGGGAGGAAGAAGCGGGCCGTCCAGGACGAAGAGGGCCGCTTGCAGGGGCGCTTGGCAGAATTAAAGCGTTTGCCAACGCTCCCTGGCGTTCACTTAAAAGATGAGATAGCCAAGATTACCCACCGGCTGCGGGATCTGGGCTTAAGCCGGCAAGTGGACAAGGCCGTGTGGGACAAGGTTGAACTGGCCCGCCATGCCCAGCGGCCGTACACGCTGGATTATATCCATCACATGTTTCCCGGGTTCATCGAGCTAAGCGGTGACCGCTGTTTCGCCGATGATGCGGCAATCGTGGCCGGCCTGGCCGCCTACATGGGCCGCACGATCATGGTTATTGGTCATCAAAAAGGCCGCGATCTTGCCGCCCGGACGCGGCGCAACTTTGGCATGCCGCGCCCGGAGGGCTACCGCAAGGCGCAGCGGCTGATGATCCTGGCCGACAAGTTCGGCATTCCGGTTTTTACCATGATTGATACTCCGGGAGCTTTTCCAGGCGTGGCTGCCGAGGAGCGCGGCCAGGCGGGCGCGATTTCGGCGGCGCTGCTTTGCATGGCCCGCCTGGACGTGCCTACCGTCGCCGTCATCATCGGCGAAGGCGGCAGCGGCGGCGCCCTGGCGCTGGGCCTGGCCGACCGGGTGCTGATGCTGGAAAATTCGATTTATTCGGTGATCTCGCCGGAGTCATGCGCCGCCATTCTCTGGAAGGATTCCAGCGAGGCGCATCTGGCTGCGCAGACACTCAGGCTGACTTCCTCCCAGGTGGCGGACCTGGGGGCTATCGACGCAGTGCTGCCGGAGCCGCGCGGCGGAGCGCACCGCGATCATGCCGGCGCCGCTCATATTGTCAAGGAAGTGCTTGAGGACAACCTGCGTGAGCTGGAGGCAATCCGCCCGCTGGACAGGAAGCGCGAACGTTTCGCAAAGTTCCGGCGCATGGGCGTCTGGAAAGAGAACGGGCTGACGTTATTTTAAGGGCTGGCTGCTTAGGGCTTATCCCAGTAGGCGTATTCTACTGCGGCCGGCTGCAAAGGCTTTGGCATAGATTCTTAGGCCGCTCGGCCGTCGCCCTCATCTTTCTCACTGAACTGGCGGTAAGCAAAATAGCCGGCGATTTCTCCCGCAACCAGCGTATCGCCGAACCTGTTTATCGCCATCACGGCGCTTCGCAGCTCTTCCGCCTGCTTGGCGGAGTTCGGGGACACGTGATTAAAAATCGTTTCCTCAAGAGCTGTGCGGAAGCTGCTGGCATGGGTGACCAGGTCAGGGAGGCAAAAACCGACCGCCGTGCGGCGATAGGCGTCGTCCTGGGCCGCCTGGCGGGCGCGGTGCAGGATCTGGGAGTACTGGTACTCTTCGGAGCCCATTAGCTCCACAGCCAGCCCCAGGAAAGAGACGGCAACGGCGCGGCCCATAGGGGTACCCAGCATCTGCTCAAAGTCTTCGGCAACATGGCCGTGATAGGCCGCGAGCCAGCGTTGCAGTACCTCCTGCTGGTTTTCTCTAAGCGCACTGGCAAAAGTGAGCGAACTCATGGGAAACAATCCGAAACTAGTTTGGCTGCATTTGCTCCCTAGAGTGTTTATCGGAGCCAAAAACGGGGTGCTTAATGAAAGGGTGCGGCGCAAACCCGCGCGGCATTGGTTAGACTCTTACCCGGTCGGCGGAGCCGCCTGGTTTGCTATCAGCGCCGCCGTGGCGCCGGCGCCGACGCCATTGTCGATATTGACAACGGCAAGCCCGGGACAGCAGCTTTGCAGCATGGCCAGCAAGGCGGTCACACCTCCGCCTCCCAGGCCGTAGCCAGACGAAGTGGGGAGGCCGATCACCGGCACCGGCACCAGGCCGGCAACCACGGAAGGCAGCGCTCCTTCCATCCCTGCGGCCACCACCAATGCGGCTGCGCCTGCCTCCATCATCTCACTCAGCGGCCCGGCCAGCCGGTGCAGCCCGGCCACGCCCACGTCGTATGCCGTTACTGCCTGGCAACCCATTTCTGCCGCGACAATGCGCGCCTGCTCGCACGCCGGCACATCGGCTGTGCCGGCCGAGAGGACACCGATCTTGCCTCCGCCAGCCCGCGGCTTAAGCCCCTTTTTTGCCAGCACAATGGTTTTGGCCTCTGCGCTCTGGGCGGCGATCATCCCGGCGAACCGGGACTCAAGCGCGGCCTGCTGCTCCCCGCTTAGGGAAGCGACGATTGAGCGGCCGCCGGCTTCAACAAGCGTGCTGCAGATTTCAAGCAATTGCCCAACCGTTTTACCGGGAGCAAAGACAATCTCCGGCACCCCCTTGCGCTGAAGACGCCCGGTGTCGAGCCTGGCGAACTCGCCAACCGCCAAAATTCCTGCCAGCGGCAGCCGCGCCTGCGCTTCGTCAATGCTGATCTTGCCTTCGGCAAGCTGCCTCAGGATCTCACGCTGGGTTTCCACTCTTTCCTTCCAAAATCCTGGCGGCGTTGCCGCCCATAATCGCGCCGGTTTCGGCTGCGCTTAAGCCGGCGGCTTCGATCTCGCGGCGGCACCTCAGCGGCGATAACAGCGGGAAGTCGCTGCCAAAAAGGATCTTCTCCGGCCCCAGGATAGAGACGGCCACCTTGAAGACCTTTGCGTCGTAAAGGAAAGGGCTGGCCGCTGAGTCGTAATAGGCTCCAGCAAGATCGCTGCGCACCTCGGGCATAAGCTCGTAGAACGGCAGGCCGCCGCCCCAGTGGGCAAACACAAGCTTCAGCCCGGGAAAGGTGCGGGCAAGCGCGTAACCCTTTTCAGGTGTGGTCCCGCTTTTGCCCTTGTAGCCATGCCCGACCGGCTCGCTTAAGTGAATTAGCATGGGCACGCCGTGCTGCTCGGCAAGTTTGGCCAAGGGTCTCACGGCGCCGGTGTCGGCTAGGTCGAAACCCTGACTGTCTGGAACCAGCTCGCCGATGCCCTTTAATCCCAGCCCCAGGCAGCGCTCGATCTCGGCTGCCGCCCCCGGAGACAGCGGCGGCGCGTTGGCGAAGCCGGCGATGCGGCCAGGCCAGCGCCCGGCAGCCTCGGCCAGGTACGAATTGCTCTTAACGCAAAGGTCAAGGCTGCGGAAGGGAAAGCCCAAGACTACCGCCCGGTCAACGCCCGAGCGGTCCATTTCTTCTATTAATTCTTTCGCACTTGCCATGCGCGCTGCCGGATCGCGGTAAAGCTTGGCAAACCAGTCTTCTTCAGGCATAAGACGGGCGCGGTCGGCAATCATCTCCGGCGGAAAAATATGAGTATGGAAATCGATGATCATGTGGCCAGTATACTATTGGAGTTGGGAGAGCAAGAAAGGGGCGGTGGCGACGGCGACCCAACTGCTCTCAGCGCAGGGCGGCCCCGCCCGGTCCATGATTTTATCCAAAGTCTAACATCCAAAATTCAACGTCCGGTTATACCGGCGCCTTGAAATCCAGGCACTCGCTGCCCTCGTAGATCTTGACTGCTTCATCAACCGGGTAATCGGCCAGAGTGATTGCCGAGATGGCGTCGCACATCCGCACCGCCTCCTCCAGGGGTTTTTGATGGATGTTTCTGCCGGTGGCGTTGCCGATGGCGCCGCTGATGTGAATCTGGTCGTGCAGCCGCTGCAGGAAGCTGCGCGCATCGGTGGACGAGCCGCCTGCCGCCACCACGTGCGTGCGCCCGGCCGCCACCACCGCTTCCTTGAAGATCTCGCTTGACTCCTGGCCTTCCGCCTTTGGATAGTTGACCTTGACGAAGTCAGAGCCGAGCGTCAGGGCGACGCCGGTGGCGCCTGCGATCAGGTGCGGGTCTTTCTCGTCGGCCACGTTTTGGCCACGCGGGTAGATCCAGAGGACGCTCAGCAGGCCGTGCCGGTGGGCGTCGTTGACAAGACGTGCTGCTTGTGACAGCATCTGCGGCTCGTAGGTGCTGCCCAGATAGATGGTGTAGCCGACGGCCCTGATGTTGAGGCCCGATTCTTCCTTGAGCCTGGCCACCCGGTCGACGTCGAGCCACAGGTTGCTAAACGGGTCCATGGTGGCTGTTTTTACCAGATTGGTCTTGGAATTGAGCTTGACAAGATAGTCGATCTCGCAGTAATCGTTGCCGTAGCGGGCAATCATACCGATCTGGGTCGCGTAGACGCCAATCGTTCCCTGGCGGGCGATCAGGAACATATGCTCCGGATCGGCGTCGTCTTCCGGTATCTGCCCCAGCTCGTACTTGCCAACGAAATCCTTGTTCAGGTGCTCCACCTTCTGATCGCCGGCAAACAGCATCAGCCGGCCGGTGCCCTTGGTCATGGCGGTGAAATTCTCCACGTACTGCTCCCTCATTGCAGCAGGCACGTCGAGGGGTATTTGCACGTCCAGTCCGTCAACCATTCCCAAACTCCTTTCACCAACTAAAGTTTAATGACAGGGAACAACCTGTTGAAACAGGCTTTAAGGATATTTTATCCGGCGGCCAAAATCCAATATGCCCGCGCTTTTTGTATAATATGCGCGTTCACTTATGGCTAAACTTGCTGCCGCCACAGCCGCGGGCATGGCTGCGCGGTCAAGCGAAAGTCTTTGATATTGGAGTCAGTAACCGAAAAAGCAAGGGAAGCGCGCCGGGCCCTGCCCCAAGTGGCCGCACTGCCGGCCGAGGTCAAGAACGCGGCGCTTGTGGCCATGGCGGACGCCCTGGAGGAAGGGCTGCCCGAGATTGAGGAGGCCAACGCCAAAGACCTCGGCGCGGGAAAGGCCAAGGGGCTCACCAGCGCCATGCTGGACCGCCTGCTGCTGGACAGGCCGCGAGTCGTCCTGATGGCCAGCAACCTGCGCGACATCGCCGGCATGGCCGATCCGGTGGGAGAGGTAATTAAATCATGGACCGCGCCCAACGGCATGAAGGTGTCCCGGGTGCGAAGCCCGATCGGCGTCATTGCCATCATCTATGAAGCCCGGCCGAATGTGACTACCGAGACCGCGGCCTTAAGCATCAAGGCGGGAAACTGCATCATTCTGCGGGGCGGCTCGGAAGCGATCCATTCCAACCGCGTGCTGGCCGGGCTGATGGCCGGCGCCGGCGCTAGGAACGGCATGCCGCCGGGGGCCATCCAGTTTGTCGACACCACCGACCGGGCTGCGGTCGGCGAGTTGTTGGGATTGGCGGGCCTGATTGACCTCGTGATCGCCCGCGGCAGCCAGCGGCTGATCGAGGCGGTCACGGAGAAATCGAAGATACCGGTGATGAAGCACTACCGCGGCCTCTGCCACATTTACGTGGAGGCGGCCGCAAACCCGGGGATGGCCGTCAGGATTATCACCAACGCCAAGGCCAACCGGCCCAGCACCTGCAATTCGGTGGAGACCGTGCTGGTCGACGAAGCCGTTTCCGCCAAAGTGCTGCCGCCGCTGGCCGAGAGCCTGGCCGGCGCCGGTGTGGAGGTCCGCGCGGACGAGCGGGCCCGGCGGGTGATCCCGGCCTGGGCGGCCGCCACCGAGGCGGACTGGGATGCTGAGTACCTAGACCTGATCCTTTCGCTCAAGGTTGTGGCCGGCTTCGATGAGGCTGTCGTCCACATCCGCAGGCACCATTCCGGTCTTGCCGACGCCATTGTCACCGAGGACAGCCGGGCGGCCGAGCGTTTTCTAGCCAGCATTGACAGCGCCGCCACCTACTGGAACGCTTCCACCCGCCTGACAGACGGCCTCCCCTTCGGCATCGGCCCTGCCAGCGGCATCAATACCGACCGGGTCTACCCCCGCGGCCCGATGGGGATCGAGGAGATGACCGGCTCCCGTTACGTTATCCGGGGCAGCGGCCAGATCAGGGAGTGAGGCAGGCTCCCAGAAGCCAGGCGCAGGCATCTCCGGATCGCCGCGCCGGGCGCGGCGATCCGGAGATGCCTGCGCCTGCAACTTTTTGCTAAAATAAGCATGAGCTAATTAACCGGCTTTAATCACCGGACCGACCCCGCCACCATCTTCATCACGATCTTCTCCGGACCCCAGCCGGTAAAGATTACGGCGGCCGGGTCGATATCAAAGGTGGGAAAACCCCGGGGCGGGCGGAGGCCTTTCCCGTTCTTTCCACAGGGCAGACATGCAGACAAAATTAACATGAACTGGCTAAAAGGGTTCTTTGGCATTTTCACAAGCCGGCTGGGGCTGAAGTTCTTCCTGCCCCTGTTTATCATTGTTGCTGTCATGGTAATTCCCATCCTCTTGTACTTCCACTATGAAAGCAACGCCGACATTGCTGCCCAGTCCGCCCTTGTCAGCAGCGAAAAGGCAACCGCGAGCGTGGCGGCAATTGATAGCTCCGTCAGGCAGGAGATGCTGGACGTTCACGAGGTTCTATTGGGCTATTACCGGGGCGGGCCCGTCAACCGCCAGTTTGTCACGGATTTTAACGCGGCCGCCGCCGTTGCCAGAAGCAATCACCAGGTGGCGGCCCAATATGCTTCAAGCAAGAGCGAAAAAGACTCGCTTAGTGAATGTACGGCTCTTAACGGTCAGTTCAAAGCCATTTTCCTCAACCAGGTGTTGCCCCTAACCGGCAGGGCGGGAGCGAACCTGGCGCCCCTGGAAGGCGAGCTTGACGGCATCTACAACAGGATGCTGGCGGTTCATCAAAACCTGGCCGGCTCGTTCAGGGCCGACCGGGACGCAACGATCCAGTCCCAGAAAGCTGGCCGGAAATCCGTTGAGAGCTGGGGTTTTGTTGCTGCCATCGCCGGAGCCCTTTTAGGACTGATGGCGGCTGGCATGTTGGCAAAGCGGCTGCTGGTTCCCATCAAGAACATGGCGGCTGGAGCAAAAAAAATTTCCGAGGGCGATCTTAAACAGCGGGTGCAGGTGAAAGGCCGCGACGAGATGGCAAGGCTGGCGGATTCATTTAACTTTATGGCCCGGTCGCTGGAGCGGCAGATAATGAAGCTGGAGCAGGAAAAAACGCGCATCAGGGCTGTTCATCAGAGCATTAATGACGGCATCATCGTGGTGGACTCAACGGGCGTCATTATCTTCACCAACCCGGCCGCCGAGGCGGCGCTGGGCAGGATTGCCGCCGAGCTTGAGGAGAGCAGCGACACCGGCGTTCCAGGCATCAATGAAATCTTAACCAGCGAGGTAGACCCCGGCAGGATGGTAAAGTGCTGGGAAGTGAAGGCATGCACCCACCCGGAGTGCTCCTCTTATGGCAGCAGCGATTTAAGATGCTGGCTTCAGTGCAGCACGCATTGCCACAACCAGATTCAGGGAACGTTTAAGCAGAAGCGGGACGCCTGCGAGCGCTGCGACGTATTCTATCTCAATGCCGTCCAGACTCTGGATGTAGACATTGAAGGCCGCCACTACAGCGTGGAGGCCGTCCCCATCCTCGACGACGAAGGCCAGGAGGACGGACGCACCGTCGTGCTGCATGATATGACAGAGTTGCTGGAGTCCAACAAGGAGATGAAACAGCGAAGCATGGAGCTGGCCGCGCTCCACGAGATTAGTGAGGCTGCCTCCACCTCTCTGAAGCTTGATGAGGTGTTGGATGCTGCCCTGGAAAAGCTGCTTGCGGCCTTTGACAGCAGCGCTGCCGGGATTCACCTGCTAAGCCCCTCGGGCCGGGATCTGGAGTTGGTAGCCCACAGCAACATCTCCCCGGAGGTCCAGCAAGCGCTCAGGCTCCCGCCAAAAGGAAGCAGCATTGCCTGGCGGGTGGTGGAAAGCCGGGAGGAAGTGATTATTAACGACGTCAAGCAGGAAAAAAACATGCTGCCGGTCATTGTGGCTGCCGGGTACCGGTCGGCCATGGGAGTGCCCCTGGTTGTCAATGAGAAGGTGATCGGCTGCCTGATTTTGGTGAGTTCCAAGCCGTCTTTCTATTCCGCGCGTGATGTGCGGCTGCTTAAGCTGGCCAGCACTGCCATTGGCGTAGCGGTGGAGAACTCCAATCTGTTCGATGACGTCTCGCGCGCCAAGTCCCAGTGGGAGGCTACCTTTGACAGCGTTTCTGAAGGAATCATCGTTGTCGACAGCGGCCACATCATCAAGCGGATGAACAAGGGGGCGGCGGCGATCCTGGGCGGCAGCATGAGCGACCTTGTCGGCCGCGAATGCCATGAAGTCATCCACGCCGCCCGCATCGTGCCTGCGGATTGCCCCATGTCCCGGGCGGTGCAAGGACTGGGGCCGATGCACTGCGAGGAAGAGACCGGCGACGGCCGCACTTTGGCGCTCACTGTTGATACGATGTTTGATGAGGCAGGCCAGGTAATTGGCGCCGTCCACTTCATCCGTGACATCACAGAGATAAAGCGCATGCGCCAGCAAATGCTGCAGTCGGAGAAAATGGTCGCCGTGGGCCAGTTGGTATCAGGAGTCGCCCATGAGATCAACAATCCGCTCACGGGCGTGATCGGCTATGCGCAGCTGTTGCTGTCCCAGGACCTGGGCGAGAAGGCCAGGGCGGACGCCGAGGCCATTTACCGGGAGGCGGAGCGGGCCACCAAAATTGTCCGCCACCTGCTTTCTTTTGCGCGTCAGCACACCCCCGAACGGATGGTCATTGACGTCAATGCCGTCTTGAAGGACTCCATCGAGCTGATGGCGTATGACATGCGCGTCAACAATATCAAGGTTGAAACCAGTTACGGCAATAAAGTTCCCGCCACCGTGGCCGACCCGCACCAGCTGCAGCAGGTGTTTCTTAACCTGATCGCCAATGCCGAGCAGGCGATGCTGGCATGCCGCGGCTCCGGCGTGCTGAAAGTCTCCACCCGGAAGGCGGCCGGCATGATCCGGGTTGTCTTTGCCGATAACGGGCCGGGAATTCCGGAAGAGCTGCACGACCGCGTTTTCGAGCCGTTTTTCACCACCAAGGATGTGGGCAAGGGAACGGGCCTGGGCCTGAGCATCTGTTACGGCATCTTGGAGGAGTTGGGCGGCGGCATCTGGGTCGAGTCAGGCGAAGGGCCGGGGGCGGCGCTGGTGGTGGAATTGCCGGTCGTCCCGGCGCCCGTGCAGGTTGAGGACGAGGTGCAGCCGGAAAAACCGGCGGCCCGGCTGGGCAAGGTGCTGCTGGTTGACGACGAGGCCGGCATCCGCGACGTCATGACTGAGACGCTGCGCAGCGCCGGGCACGAGGTGGACGCGGCCGGAAACGGCGAGGCGGCGCTAAAAATGCTGAAGAAAAAAGACTACGACTGCATTGTCAGCGACGTGAAGATGCCCGGCATGGATGGCCCCACCCTGTACCAGGAAGCCAAAAGGATGGACCAGCGGCTGGGCGAGCGTTTTATCTTTATCTCCGGCGATTCCGTGGCTCCCAAGACAAGGACTTATTTATCCCGCGTCGGCAATCCCTGCCTGGCCAAGCCTTTTAACCCGGATGATCTGGAAGAGCAACTGCAAAAGATGCTCAGCCGCATCAAGCGCTAGGCGTTTCCGGGCCCGCGCGGGCGCACACATCTAGGGCACAACATCAATGCGGCCCGTATCATCCTCCGCTTCGATGACGCCAATGCGGGCGGCCGTGATTGCGCCCGCCTGCCTCAGCGCCTGCTCAAGTCTGTCTGCCTTACCCGGCGGGCATGAGATCAAAAGTCCGCCCGAGGTCTGGGCGTCGGCCAAAAGCAGCCTTTCCGCCTCTGTGATGCCGGCGTCGAAATTAACGAAGCGGCGCGCGTATTCAAGGTTCTTCTTGCTGCCGCCCGGTGCGGCGTCCAGGTCAGCATCAATCAAGTCCCGGGCGGCCTGGATTACCGGCACCGCCCGGGCGTGAATACGGGCGCCCATGCCGCTGGCCCGCGTCATCGCGGCCAGGTGCCCCAGCAGGCCGTAGCCGGTGACGTCTGTGCAGGCGCTGATGCCCACAGCCACCATTGCTTCCGCGACCTCCTTGTTTAAGGCGCTCATTACTTCTACCGCCCTGCGGATGGCGCCGCCGCCGGCGGTGCCACGTTTGATGCCCGTCGTGACAATGCCAATCCCCAGGGGCTTGGTTAAAAAAAGGACATCCCCTGCCGCGGCGGTTGAGTTGTGGACGACCTTGGCAGGATCGATGACGCCGGTGACAGCAAGGCCGTACTTGGGCTCGCGGTCATCCACCGTGTGGCCGCCGATGATGGCAACGCCTGCCTCGCGCGCCTTGTCGGCGCCGCCCTTCATTATCCGGGAGAGAATCTCCAGCGGCAGCTGCTTGGTATGAAAGCCGGCAATGTTGAGCGCAAACAGCGGCCTGGCGCCCATGGCGTAGATATCGCTGAGAGCGTTGGCCACGGCAATGGCTCCGTACTGGTAGGGGTCATCGACCACCGGCGTGAAATAATCGACGGTCTGGATGATTGCCAGATTATCGGAAATCTGGTAAACAGCACAATCGTCACCGGTGTTGAAACCCACCAGCACGCGCGGGTCTGTAATTGGCGGCAGCTCTGTGAGAATGGCCTGCAGGTCCGACGGACTTATCTTGCAGGCTCAGCCGGCCCCATGCGCCAGGCGGGTGAGGCGGATCTCTTCATCTGCGTTCATTGCGCTTTCTCCCTTAGAGTTTTATATCTAAAAGGCTCTTGACCAGATTGCAAGATTTTATCCACGGTTCAGACAGGCGACCCGGCAGGAAAACTCGAGTGCCGAAGTGTAGGCCAGCGCTTCGGTGAGCGTCCGGCCCACCGTGTAGCTGCCATGGCCACGCACGAGGGCCGCCACCCGCGTCTGCAATATCTGCGGCAGGCGGCCGGAAGCATCCTCCGGCTTGACGACGGAAATGTCGCGCAGGAAGACGGAGCCTTCCAGATCCAGTGGCGAGATAATATCATTTTTTAGCGATGCGGCAACGGCGTGGACGGGATGGGCGTGAATCACCGCCATCGCCGGCGTGAACCTGTAGATCAGCTGATGCAGTGGCGCGTCCCGGGAGGCGTCGCTGGCGATTCGGTCCGGCTCCTCCCGGAGGGGGATCTCAATCAAGTCTCCCGGCGACAGGCGGCCGAGCATGGCAAAGTGAGTTGTGGTCACGATGCGGCCCTGATGCCTGACACTGATATTGCCGCCATGGGAAGTTGTGAGTCCCTGGCCAACCAGGTCTTCTCCCACCTGGCGGAACTGGCTGAGAACGTTGTTCGCCATCCGGCTGCCTCCGTGAGAGCTAACATAGCAGAAATTTCCTCAATCCCCAACCATTCAAACTCCTGTGCCCGTGGGGCGCCCGCCGGCATGCCCTGTGAAACAGAAGTTAGCGCAGCGCGGCCGCCGCCTGCTCGGGGGCGACAACGTTAACCCAAACACCCGCGCCCAGCTCCAGCCCGCCCGGGGTTGTCAGGCGGGGCAGCACCTCAATGTGCCAGTGATAGGGCCGCGACTCGTCCCGCAGCGGGTAAGTGTGGATCCAGTAATTAAACGGCGGGTCGTCCAGGCGCTGCTGCAGGCGCAACATGACCTCGGTAAACAGTTCTGCCAGCTCATCAAGTTGCCCGCATTCCTCAAATTTGGTCTGGTGTGTCCGGGGGACGATCCAGATCTCGTATGGCAGGCGGGAAGCAAAAGGGCAAAAAACAACAAAGTTTTCCGCCGCCATCACAACCAGGTCGCCTTTTTCTTCCACCTCTTTGATCATTTGGCAAAGGATGCAGCCTGCCGCCGGGCCGGCAGCGGCAAAGCCATCCAGCTCGGCGTCAATTGCGGGAGGAATGAACGGCAAGCCAAACAATTGCGAGTGGGGATGCTGAAGCGACGAGGCGGCGCCGCGCCCGTGGTTTCTGATGATGTGGACATAGCTGGTGCGGCCCTCTTTTTTCAAGGCCAGGATTCGCTCCCGGTACATCCCCAGCATTTCCCGGACCTGCGGGGCGCCGATCTCCCAGGGGGCCTTCCCGTGCACGGGAGTGTCCACAATCACTTCACTTCTGCCCAGGGCCGGACGCCGGCCGGCAGAAGATATGCGCCCGGCGCTGGCCTGAAGAGCGCCGCTGGCAAGAATAGGAAACTTGTTGGGCAGGGTGCGGACGCTCCAGCCGGGGCAATCCCTGCCTCCGCCACTGCGCTTGGCGCAGATCTCTGGAGGAGTCAGCTCCTCGCGGCCGGGGCAAAGGGGGCATTGCTGGAGCTGTTGCCGCTCTGTTTCCGGAGAAGGGACGGACGGAACGGGAGCATGGGGGCGGCTGCCGCGCCCGGCTGCCAGGATCACCCATTCGCCGGTAATCGGGTCGCGCCTGAGTTCAGGCCGGGGGGGCTTTGGTAGAGTTTCGTCAGGCACGGTCCCGGGCAAACGGCTCCAGCGTCCACTCGCCGGTGTTGGCGTCCCGGGCAAGATCGTAACTGCGGCCGTCATGGGCGTACACGCGGAAAATGGTCTTGCGGCGGCGCCCATGCTCCGCTTCTTCCTGCCAGGTTTTTTTGACCGAAAGCACGGTCAGGCGGCGGCCGTCAAGCTCGAAGGCGCGCGGCCTTTCTTCTCCTTTAAAGCCGGAGTAACTGTGAACAACGAGCGGCGCGGCCTTTTTCGCCGGTTTGCCGGCCCCGGCCTTTGGGGCATCCCTGCCATCACTGTCTGGTTTTTGAATGGGCATGAATGATTGCTTGGCGTGGACTCCCGGATGGTTCGCCTGCGCCGTTTATTATATACCCTGGCGCCGGCGACCTGAAGGACGGGCGACGAAGCCGCCAGCCAGGGGGGATAAGTTATGCTATTAACCTTTGCGGTTGCGGCTGTTTTGGGGTTGCGGGGACCTACCGGTTCGTGGAAACTAACATGAATAAAAAATAGACACAACAACACAGGCCCCCGGGGAACCCCAGTTTTTATGTTATCAGTTATCTTGATATTTTACATCAAACTTTGGTTGTAATCGAAAGCACGGGAAGTTGTATTTTTTGCAGACGCCGTAAGCTACCGGTTCGTTACCACAGCTGCTTTGTTTTAAAGGCACCGATCAGAATGCCGGTGGCCGCCATTCCTGCTACGGCTCCGAACAGAAATGGCGCGAACGAGCCGACGCTGCCCCATAAAAGGCCGGCTATCAAGCTGGAGAGAAAGGTCAACAAACCGGTGGTAGTGTGGTAAGTTCCAATGGCGGTGCCGCGCATGTTCAAGGGGGCCATGTCGGCCGCAAACGCCTTGCCGACTCCTTCTGTCATCGCCATGTAGAGCCCGTAAACAGCGAACAGCGGCCATATCATTATCGAGCTCCTTGCCAAAGCGAAGCCCAGGTAGACCAGGGAAAAGACGATAAAACCAGCGGCAATCATGCGCCGGCGGCCAATCCGGTCTGACAGCGAGCCGGCCGGCATGGAAAAAATACTGTAGACCAGATTGTAGATCACGTAGGCGAAGACGGTGGCAAAGGCAGTAAGGCCCAGGTCGCGCGCCCTTAAAATGAGGAAGGCGTCGCTGGAATTGCCCAGCGCAAAGACTGCGCTTGCCAGCAGAAACATTTTGAACTTGCGGTCAAATTGTGAGATGGAAAGCCGCGGCGCCTCCTCTTGAGGATGCGGCCGACTTCGCTCGCGCACCAGCAGCAGGCTGGCGACGCCAAGGACGGCAGGAATTGCCGAGAGCAGAAAGATGGCGCGGTATTTCTCCCCGATCAGCCCAAGGGCGGCCAGCGCCAGCAGGGCGCCCAGCGCCGCGCCGGCGGTGTCGGCCGCCCGGTGAAAGCCAAACACCCGCCCGCGGCAGTCAGGCTCACAGGAATCGGCGATAAGGGCGTCGCGGGGAGCGCCGCGGATTCCTTTTCCGAGGCGGTCGCCAAAGCGGAGCAGGAGGACGACAGGCCAGACGGTTGCGGCCGCCAGCAGCGGCTTGGACAGCGCCGATATCCCGTAACCAATGATCGTCAGGGGCCGCCGCCGGCGCATCCGGTCCGACAGCCAGCCAGAAAATATTTTCAGGGTGCTGGCGGTGCTTTCGGCTATGCCTTCGATCAGGCCCACCACCAGGAACGGCGCCCCCAGGACCGATGTCAGGAAGAGCGGCACCAGCGGATAGATAACCTCGCTGGAAAGATCGGTAAGGAAGCTGGTGACGCCGAGGATAAAAACATTGCGGCTGATGCCGGCAAACAGGGCTCTATTACCGGCGGGCTCGCTGGTCGTTCTTTTATTGCGTAGCTTAGCCAAGGCTATTTATCCATCTTGCTTGGGCAAGGCTGGGAAAGTTATTCCATCTGAACGTTTTTTGATCAACAAAATGGGAAGTGGCATACGGGATTATAACAGCCAAGGCCGGTCAGGAGGTGCCGGTAAAAATGTAGTTGACTAAAATGTAGCCAATTGTCAGCGTGATTGCGAACATAACGGCGAAAGTGAAAACCCCCGTCCGCAGCGACGAAGCCAGCGGCGCTTTACCGTCAGGATAATGGCGCCGGTACTCGTTGTAGGTAATCAGGAAGGCCATCAGCCCGGCCAGGAAGCCAAAAATGAGGCCAAGCACGATAAACAAGACCAATAAATTTGACTGCATAGTTAAATTGACGTTTTTTTGTTACCACATCCGGCTTTTGGTTTATCCAGCATCCAGAGTCCACCATCCACCATCCGCTTTACGGCATCCCCGCATTCTCGAGGATGAAAACAAGCTCATCAATTACCCTTTGCTCCAGCGGCAGGGCGCGCAACTTGGCCACCGCCGCCCCCACATTGTAGTCCACCCGCTTCAACTCAACCTGCCCATCTTCAAGGACGGCGTAGCTGGCGGCGGCGATGCCGTCGCGCGGCTGGCCGATGCTGCCGACGTTGACCAGCAGCCGCCCGCTCACCTGGCGCGTAAAAGGTTTATGCGTATGGCCCATCAGAACGATGTCGGCGCCGGCTACGCTTCCTTCCTCGTCCAGCTCGCTGTCTGGTGTTTCCGGCGTTACATATTTAAAGAGATGGTCGCTGGGGGCGGCGTGAACGGCAAAGACGCGCCGGCCGCCGCTTTCCAGCGCCAGGCTGGTTTGTGCCGACCCGGTCCAGGAAAGCTGCTCCGCGTCAAGCGCCTGCCACATGTACTTACGGGTCGCCAGGGAAAGGTGCAGGTAGGCCTGGCCGCAGCCGCAGTCCACCCGGAAGGCGACGGCATTGTCGTGGTTGCCGCGCACGCGCATGGCGCTGCGCTTGCGCAGCCAGTCAATACAAGACACCGGATCAGGTCCGTAGTCAACGACGTCGCCGAGGAACAGAACGGCATCAAAGGACTCGCTGATCGCCTCAAGCGCGTCGATGTTGGCATGGATGTCGGAGAGTACAAGAGTCCGCATGGCTACAGAGCCATTCTGATCGATCGCAGTTTGTCACAAGAGCCCATCATCGGGAAGATTCTACCCCAGTGCCTGCCCGGTTTGAAAATCTGCCAATATCTGG
Source organism: Actinomycetes bacterium (assembly GCA_021790115.1). Lineage (GTDB taxonomy): Bacteria > Actinomycetota > Thermoleophilia > BMS3ABIN01 > BMS3ABIN01 > JACWAD01. The sequence continues at coordinate 38,172 of JAJYIM010000002.1, forward strand.
GAAAAGCGGCCGGCAGCAAGCACGTTCTCAATCCGCGTCAAGCGGTTGTATTTGGAGACCCTTTCGGAGCGAGCCGGAGCCCCGGTCTTGATCTGGCCGGCGTTGGCGCCAACGGCCAGGTCGGCTATGAAAGTATCCTCGGTCTCGCCGGAGCGGTGGGAGACAACCGTCCTGTAGCCGTAGTCCCGGGCAATCTGGATCGTCTCCAGCGTCCCCGAGACGGTCCCGATCTGGTTGGGCTTGATCAGGATGGCATTAGCGATGCCGCGCTCTACGCCCCGCCGGAAAATTTCGGTGTTGGTGACAAAGATATCGTCGCCGACCAGCTGGATTTTGCCGCCAAGCCTCTCGGTCATGAGCTTCCATCCGCGCCAGTCTCCTTCAGCCAAACCATCCTCGATGGAAATAATCGGATATAGATCAACCAGATATTCGTAATAATCGATCATCTCGCTGCCGGTCTTTTCCTCACCGTCAAAAAGGTACATGTCGTCTTGATAAAATTCACTTGCTGCGGGATCAAGAGCAATGGCGACATCATGGCCTATTTCATAACCAGCTGCGCCAATTGCGTCAACGATGATCTTGATGGCCTCCTCGCTGTTTGACAAACGCGGGGCGAAGCCGCCTTCGTCGCCCACTGAAATTATCTGCCCCGTTTTCTTCAGGATCAGCTTCAGATTCTGGTAGACTTCCGAGCAGAATCTGACAGCCTCGGCCATGGCCCGGGCGCCGATAGGAACAATCAGGAATTCCTGCAGCGATATGCCGCTATCAGCATGGACGCCGCCATTCAGGACGTTCATCATGGGAACCGGCATGCATGTGGCTTGTGAGCCGCCCAAGTGGTGAAAAAGCGGCACCCCGGATTCTTTGGCAGCCGCCCTTGCAGCCGCCATTGAAATAGCAAGAATCGCATTTGCCCCCAGGTGGCTTTTATCCTCCGTTTCATCAAGTGAAATCAGGACGCGGTCTATTTCCAGCTGGTTAAAAACGTCTCTGCCAGCAGGTTAGGCTTGATGACTTTCTCGATGTTCTCAACGGCCTTTTTAACCCCTTTGCCGCCAAACCTCTCATTGTCACCGTCTCTAAGCTCAAGCGCTTCCCGCGTTCCGGTTGAGGCTCCGGACGGAACCATGGCCCCCCGAAATTCCAGAGTCAAGAATTATCTCTGCGGCAACGGTCGGGTTACCCCTTGGATCCAGGATTTCCATTGCTTTAATATCTGAAATTTGGTATCTTGCCGTTTCAACTCCTTGTTTGGTTTGCATTTGCTCGAAGCCATCTAATCTTTAGGGAATGGATCCGACACCCATGGCAATTGCATAAAATATCGGGATGAAATCGGTCGAAACAATGCTGCCTTCCTGGAGGTGATAACCAATGAGGGCAAAATCCGCATAACCGGCGGCAATGCATCCAGCTGCTGCCATGTACAACCAGTATGAACTACCGTAGCCTTTGGCTGACAAGCCGACCGGTTTCTCTAAATCATGCGGCTTTGGGAAATAATGCCGGGCGACAAAAAGCGTCGTCATGGATAGAATTGCCGATACCAAAAGCAGGCTGTAGCCCAACCTGTAGCTACCATTCATAAGCAATATCAAAGACATGACCAATGGGCCCAGGGTTGCTCCCGCTTGGTCGAGCGCTTCGTATAGACCGAAGGCCCAGCCATGTCCAATATGGCCGCCGCTGTAAGACAACATGGCTTCAACCGGCGGCTTGCGCATCGCCCGCCCGGCCCGTTCGGCAATCACCAAAGCTGCTGCCATCGGCAAGTTGCCGGCCAACGCCAGAGCCGGCACGGCGATAAGATTAATTGTGTAGCCTACAATTATGGTCAGCCAGTACCGGCCCGTCCGGTCAGCAAGAAAACCAAACATAGAACGCAGTCCATAGCCGGCGAGTTCACCAAAACGGCGGTAAAACCTACGACGGCGGCCGATGCTCCCAGCGTGGCCAGAAACTGGCCGTTGATACTGTGGGCGGCTTCATGGGTAAAATCAGCAAACAGACTGGTGATACCGATAACCACCACAAATCTGAAAGCCGTTTTAGCTAACAGACGGGTGTGACCCTCCACCTGGCTGCCTTTCGAGATCAAGCCCACCAGCGCTGAACAAGTTAGATTTCAATGTGGATATCGCCGGTCGACTTCGGCAAAACCTGCGCAATAAGCATGGGCCAGAGGCAGGCGCTTCATTGCGGCTTTGAGCTATGATTGACGGAGTATCGTCCATTAAGAACTGATATGTTGCTCATCACCATGACGCTTGAATTAAATACATAACCAACACGGCCGCCAGCGCCGCCAGCGCATAAGTGGCGTAAGTGTTAAGCCTGCCCTGGTGCAGATATGCCAGCGCGCGTGCAACCCGCAATAACGCCGCCCTGACAGGATGGAAAACCAGTTTGTCTACAGGATGGGTGCGCTCCTGTTCACGCAGGATGGCGGTGCGGAAATGCCTGGTCACCGTCTCACGGGTATCCTCTACCGTTGTGGGCCTAAAGACAGCGTCGAACACCACCCGCACGGGATTGGAAAAACCAGTGGCTGTGTAAGTCATTTCCGGCAGCAGTCGCCGTATGCCCCCATCCCAGCGTTTTCGCTGCCTGAGCTTGCGTCTGCGTGTCAGCCAAAGGCGAATGACAACATAGGTCCCCCCCAGCAGCACGATCAGAGCAACTGCCATGTAAGAAGTGGACATGGCAAACACCACCGGGTTTTCCTCACCTCCACGGTGAAGCACTACCAGTCCCCGGCCGGGCAGAAAGCTCTGCCCTATCTGGGCGCCAAGATCGTGGAAGTCCTTTACAAACGTGGAAGGCAAGGCGCTGTGCGCCGGGTCCGAGGCGAAAAAGGGCGGCACCAGCGCGTCAGATGCGCTCGCTCCGGCCAAGGGGGCAACCGCCGGACTGAGTGTCGGAATCACATATGTCGGCAACAGGCCAAATCCGAGGCAGAGCGCGGCAAGAATGAACATCGGCGCAAGCGTGCCGGCCCTGGCTTCCAAGAGTTGCCGGTTTTCATTAAGGCGACGCATTCCCAGAAACCCCATGGCAAAAACCCTGACAAAACAGGTGACCGCCAGCGCCGCCGTCAGCGCCAGGCCGGCGCCGGCAAGGGCAAACACCAGTTTCACGGCTGCCGATGACAGTTCCGTCGAGCGCAGCATCGTCTGCAGTGTCAGCCATTCACTGACAAACCCGTTGAAGGGCGGCAGGGCCGAGATGGAGAGCGTACCGACCAGGAACGCAAGCGTGGCAAGCGGCATCCATTTGATCAATCCACCAAGATTGTTCAGATCGCGAGTGCCGGTTTGTTTTTCCACCTCGCCAACGCCGAAAAACAGCAGAGTCTTAAAAAACGAATGATTGATTAAATGATATAGCGCTGCCACAAACGCAATTGCCGCCGGGATTGGATGATTCGTGGCAACGAAGACCATGCCGGCGCCAAATCCTGCAACAACGATGCCAACATTTTCAATCGAGCTGTGTGCCAGGATAACCTTAAGATCATTATCTGTGGTTGCATAAAGGATACCCACCAGCGCTGTAAGCGTTCCAATGACAAGCGCCACCAAGCCGGGCGCGGCATCAGTAGCCGGCATCAAGCCGGCATTTACGCGCAGAATTCCGTAAAGGCCAAGATTTAAAGTAGCGCCGGCCAGCACAGGTACAAATGCCCGCGAGGCTGCTGTATAGGCGCGCGGCAGCCAGAAATTCACAGGGACCAGCCCTGCTTTGACACCAAAGCCGAAAAATGTCAGCAAGAAGACCGCCCATCTGAGTCCGGAGCCCAAGCCGGGTGAGGTCCCCTGAATCGCGGAAAAATCAAGCGAGCCTGCGCCGGCCGCAAGTAAAAGAAAACCAAGCACTGCCGCGAGCGTGCCGGCCTCACCCATGGCCAGCAAGAGGAAACCAGAGTTTGCCTTGCCATCTTCCTGCTGCCGGGAAGCTACAATGAGCAGATAAGAGAAAATTGACATCGCTTCCCAGGCGAGCAGAAACGACAAAGCATCGCCGGCGATGAAAACGAGACCGATGGCGGCATAGAGCGCCAGCAGCAGCACTGTAAAAAGGCTACCGTTGGAAATTGCTCCTCGTTCCAGATGAGAGCTGGCAAAGATCGAGGCGGGGAAAAGCACCAGGCCCGTAACCAGCAAAAACACCGCCGATAGCTGGTCGATACCAATGGTCATCCTTCCAAGGTTGGGAAGCTCCCACAGCGGCTGGAGGAAATTCTCACCGGATATGAGCGTACTGCTCCCTGCCAGCATCAATGCAATTGCGGCCAGGCAGCCTGTCACGGCAAGTATGCTGCCCTGACGCGTCCGCGGCATGGCCACCGCCAGCAGCGCCCCGGCGCCGCAGAGAGACAGGAAAGCAATAATGAAGGCCTGCGTCATCATTCGCCGGTCGCGTTGGCTTGGGAGGACCCGGGCTGCAGATCAACCGGAGGTTTGCGCCCGGCAGCCACCAGCAGGCCATGCAGGATCGCCAGCGGCGGCGGCGGGTTACCCGGCACCTCCACGTCAACCGGCAATATGTCGGTTACGCCCTCGGAGCAGGTAAAACTTTCCGCAAACACCCCGCCAGAAAGCGCGCAGACGCCGGCAGCCACTACCCGCTTGGGTGTCGGTATGGCGTTGTAAATTTTTTGCAGCGCCAGGCTCATATGATCGGTCCCCGGACCCACCACCAGCAGCACATCTGCATGACGCGGTGTAGGTGTGATAAAAAATCCCAGCCTGTGGATGTTGTAATACGGGCTGCTGAGTTGCCTGACTTCGTTAAGGCATGAGCCACAATCACCGGCATCCACGACGCAGATATTGATGGATTTCCTGAAAGCCGGAAGAAGATTCTTTTTCTGGTTGCTTTCAACTCCCCATTCGTAAGTTGAATCCCATCTTGCCGGCTGTTCGACCCCGCGAACACAGCGGTAGCAATGGATGCAGCGGTCCACATCCACATTCACCCGGCCGTTGATGATAGTGAATACTTGTGTGGGGCAGATATCCACCAGCGCCCGGGCTGCGCCGGTATCCATCTGGCTGCTGACCGGCAGTCCGGGTGTGACGCCAGCGGCGGTTTCCGCATTGCGTGGGTACGCACTGGTTTTAATTCCCGTGCGAATGCCTTTGATGACCCAGGGGCTCATTTATTCGCCCTTTCTCTTTTCATTTTTTTCTTCACCTGTCGTTCTCGGCGACCGACAGGTCGAAGGTGGCGAGCATTATGGGAAAATCCTGAAATGCAAAATTTTCGACAGCGACGTGAAACCCGTGCCAGTTCGCAAATGAAGGCGGGGCGACGTGATAGCGGGTGACAAATCCGCGCTCATCGAGGCGCACCCAGTGAAACGCTGCTCCCCTGGGCGCTTCAACCCACCCCAGAGCTGCTCCCTCGCGAGGTTTGAACGATTCCAGGACGCCACCTCCCGGCATTGCGGCAACAGTCTGTTCCATGATATGTACCGACTGCCTGCATTCGGAAAAAAGCACCCGCAGCCGCGCGTAGCCGTCGCCCTCCTGCTCGCTCGGCACCTCGAACCGAAATTGCGAGTAGCCAGAATATGGCTGTTCGCGCCGGAGGTCGTGAGCTACCGCCGAGGCACGCGCGACCGGACCCAGCAGGCCGTAAGCAGCGGCGACCTGCTGCTGTACGTAGCCGACCTCCTCGAGGCGGTCAAGGAAACTGCTCGAAACACGGAGCTCCGTTTCAAGATTATCGAGTTGTTTCAGGACCGCTTGCGATTTGTTCAGCGCTTGGCGGCAGTCGTTGTCAGGCAGGTCCAAAAGCAATCCACCCGGGGCCAGCATGCCGAACAGGTAGCGATGGCCGGTAAGCTCTCCGGAGATACGTAACAGGTCTTCCTCGAAAATTCCCGCTTCGCTGGCGGCGACGGCGAGTGCCGTGGACTCGCAGATTTCCTGAATCGCGCCGGCATGCTGACGCAAACGTTCCAGCTCCGCCAGAAACACCCGCAGGCCTGCCGCCCGCGGCGGGATGTCAGCGGCGCACGCCGTTTCGACAGCTTGGCAAAAGGCCAGTCCGTGGGCAAAAGCGGTTGTGGCCGCAAACCGCTCCGCTAGCAGCAGGACCTCGTCGGCCGGCTTGCCTTCGGCAATTTTTTCTATGGCGCGCCATTTGTAAAACAGGCGGGGCATGAAACGAATCACATCTTCCCCCACGGTTTCAAGCAGAAAGTGAACCGACTCGGTGACGCCCGAATACTTTGGACCCACCGGCATCACAAACGCGCCCGATTCCTGAACTATGCGGCGCGGCCGCCAGTCGGCTGCGGGTTTGCGATAGCGGATAGCCATTTGTGGATCAAAATGATGCCGCATTGGGTCGACGTTTTCCTGCCAGGCGTCATCGTGCAGGATAAAATCGCCGAGACGGGGATGGCCTTCAAAGGTGAGTCCGAACATATCCTCGGCCTCGCGCTCGTGCCAGTCGGCGGCATGGACAAATTTGACTATGCTCGGGAAAGTCTCCTCAGAACAGAGGGCGCTCGCCAGGACATGGACCCAGCCGCTGCCGGCCCCGCCATAAAAAATGTAGCGCAACCGCCACGCTGCCGGCATTTCCTCAACGATCAAATTAGCAAAATTAAAGTCCTTATCAATGAAAAGCCAGCCGCATAACTCCGCCAGCGACGCACGGGCGCAGGTGATTTCGCACAAGTCGCTTCTGTCATCGTAACGGCACTTGGCATGCCCCGCCCAGCGCTCTTTAACTTGTTCTTTCAGCCCAAGCTCCATGTCTGCCTTATCTTGTCAAAGCACTAGCGGCCTGAGTCAGCAGGTTCTGCAGCGGTTGCGGGATGTACATACAGTCCCAGCACCAGCACCGGAGCCGCAGACAGTATCATTGCAAGCCGGCAGGTGAACGGCAGGCGAAATTTGTGCTCAACTGTGTAATCATAAGGCGTATTTTGCATTACGCCATCATCTGGCAGACCAAATACCATCTGGTTGATTTTCAACATGACCCCAAAAAAGGCAATCAGGATGAAAAGAGACAGAAGGCCCATCGCCACATAATCAGTCTGCGACAGGCCGGCCCTGAGAATGGAAAGTTCACTTAAAAAAACTGCTAGTGGCGGCGCGCCGGTGATGGCCAGCCCGCCAAAAACCAAAGCGGCGCCAGTGAAGGGAGACCGGCGGATAAGTCCTCGCACAGAGGCGATTTTGCGTGTTCTCAGATTCAGCAAAACGGCGCCCGCGGCAAAGAAACAAAATGATTTTGTTACGCTGTGGCTGATGATTTGTTGCAGGGCGGCGTAATCAGCGCCCGCCGCGCCTATCCCGACGGCCGTTAGTATTATGCCCATGTGCTCGACCGTGGAGAAAGCAAACATACGCTTGTAATCGCCGACTTGCAGCAGCAGGAATGCAGCCGTTCCGGCAGATATCAGGCCCAGCACGATCGCCCAGGTAGTGGCGTGCGCGCCCGGCGTGGCCTGCATGATTGGAAACAGCCGCAAAATGACGTAAAGGATGGCCGAAGTTTCAATGCCGGAAAGCAGGGCGCATACCGGCGAGGGCGCCTGGCTGTGCGCATCTGGCAGCCAGGTGTGCATAGGCACCAGCCCGACCTTTGTTCCAAGGCCGATCAGGATCAGCAAAAACGCAACCTGCAGCAGTGCCGGTGGCATCCCGGGCCCGGCCTGGGCCAGCCCGCTCCAGGTAAAGGCGGCATCGCTGCCTGATGCCTGCAGGGCCGAGAACAGCAGCAGGAAACCGAAAAGCGCCATGCCCGCGCCCATAAGCGAGAGCACCACATATTTCCATGCTGCCTCCAACGCCTCGCGAGTATCCTCAAAGGAGACAATGAGTGCAGAAGTTAGCGTTGTCAGCGCTACCGAGATCCATACCAGTGTCGGCTCAGCGAGGATGGGAATGGCGAGCATGGAAAAAACAAACAAATTGAAATTGATGTAGTAAATTCGTATTTTACGGGGCGGGAAATTTCCATGCGCCATATAGCCCACGGAGTAAATTGCCGCTGTGGTACCGATGAAGGCGACCAGCAGCAGGATGAGTCCGCTCAAGCCGTCAACGGAAACCCATTTCAGCAAGCCGATTCCGAGGGCCGATGTAACTATCTTGCCTGTTGAGACAAAGAGCGCCACCCGGACGGCCAGAACCAGAATTACGAGTGAAGAAACAACAGTGATGACGCCAGCCCAATATTGCTTGAGCGGAAGCAGAATGAGCGCTGATGCAATTAATGGCATACCCAAAATAAAAGCGATGCTCATCCGGCCTCCTCGCTTCCCGCAGGCACAGATACGTTTTCCTTAAGATTGGCCAGCTCTCCCACCGCGGTCGTGCCAACATGCCTGTGGACTGCGCGCGTTAGCACGCCCATGATAAAAACAACGATCAGACCATCGGTGGCAATCGCCAGCTCCACCAGGAGCGGCAATTTCCGTGAGATGGCAATGCCGCTTAAAAAGGCGCCGTTTTCCATGGCCAAGATGCCAATCAGCAGCGGCACAGCTTCCCGCCGCACCGTGATTGTAAATGCTCCGAGCAGGAGGCCGGCTATGCCAATCGGCACGTTGGGACCTCGAAATTCAGGCGCTACCGCATTCAGCAACGGCTGCCCCAAAAAATAAGCCAGAATCACCAGCGCCAGTGCAATCAGGAGTGCCGTTGGGATATTCAGCGCCTGGTTAACTTCCCGGCGCGTGTAAACTTCCTCTGGAGCGGTCTTTTTCAGGAGCCAGGGAAGGATCAGCGGCTTGATGATAACGTTCACCAGGGCGACGCCGTAAAGGTGTTCCGATTGATACCTGAGGCCTAGAAACAGGGCAGACAGGGCCAGCAAAATTGACTGGAAGATAAACAGGTTGAGGACGCCGCGGGTCTGCCGCATGGCTACAATTCCAAAGGCGGTCAGCAGAAACAACCCGGTGACAAGCGCGTTTAAATTGTCAAGAAGCTGATCTGTCACAACTGTTTTCTTTTCATAGCAAAAAAACCTGAGCGATCATCGCCACTACGCAGATTACAAAAGCGGCGCCTAAAAATTCCGAGATGCGAAACAGCCTCAACTTGGCAAGTGAAGACTCGATGACTACCAGCACGAGCAAAAGAGCGAAAATTTTCAGAAGCACCGCGGGAATAGCCAGCAATACAGCGCTTATTGTCTGCCCGCCGGCCAGGCCCCAAGGAGCCACCAGCACGTTGAGAAAAATGCACATGAGAACGAACAGCTTCATGGTCCCGCCCCATTTCACCAGGGCCAAGCCCCGCCCCGAGTATTCGAGCGACTTGGATTCATCGATCATCGCCAGCTCGAAATGGCCGGCCGGGTTGTCAACCGGGATACGCCCCCCTTCGGCCAAAATCAGTATCAGAAACGCCAGCAGGAGCAGCACATGGGTCGGCATGAAAAAATTGGTTGCCGGAGTAACCCATTTTTCCTGGACAATATAAGGAATTGTCGAGCCGGCAACAAATGACACGGTAAAAAACACGATCATGAATACCGGCTCCGCCAAAAAGCCAACCATCCGCGTGCGGCTTGCCCCCATGGGCCCATAAGGACTTGCCGTGTCAATCGCCGCGAGCGTAGCAAAGAATCCACCAAGCGCCAGCGCGAATCCGCCGCCGATCATGTCTCCCATGAAGGCAAAAAAGAGCGGATAGCGCGTCAGCACTGGGATCAGCAAAGTTACGTAAATCGGAGTGATAAAGATCATGTAGGGGGTAAATCGGAAGATCCAGGAGCTTTCTTCCGAGACGATCTCGTCCTTATGAAAGAGCTTCCATAAATCGCGATAAGGCTGGAAGATGCTGGGTCCGTGTTTGGACTGCACCATTTCCTTTAAGCGGGTTGTCACGCCGGAAACAAGCGGCGAAAAAGCCAACACGACGAGCACCTGGATCAGATTGAACACGATCTTATTCGCCATGAAGTTCCCAATACTCGAAGCCGATTATGACAATTCCCGGGAGATGCCCGCCGCAGGCCCGGGGAAGGCGGTCATGACCGCAGAAAACGAAATTGAATGACGGCAACGGCGTCCGCAATTCCATTCAGCGCACCTTGTTGTTTATAGTCTTATGCTTTGCGGGCTCCGCTGCGGCGGCCTCTTCAATCCCGGCCAGCTCCTGCCTGGCCTGCTCGAACCCGAGCAGCCTGAGGCGCAGTTCTCCCTCGAACCGCCGCAGTTCGGCCTCGCTTTTTTGCTTGGCCTCGCTGCCGGCCAGCAGGGCCCGGCGGATGCTCTCCTCGGTGCCGTTGACCGTCTCGTCGAGACCGGTGCGGAACTGCTGCAGTGTGGCCTGGATCCTTTCGCTGAAGTCATGGCGCAGGCGGCCGCAGTGGCGGTCGATCTGCTTTTCCATCCGCTCCCGCGCTTCTTTCAGGATCAGGCGGTGGCCCAGCCGCCTCGGCATCAGCAGCGTCGCTGATTCCGTCATCGCCTCCAGCGAAACCTTGACATCCTCGTCCAGCTTGAACTGGAAGCGGGACTCGGCCGCCAGGGCCTCGTCGATGGCAAATGGCTCAATGCTGACGTCAAAGATGCGGGCGGAGATGTCAACCAGGCGGGCGATGATGCTGTTTGTGCGCGCCACCAGCCGGTTGATAATCTGCGCCAGCATCTCTTCCAGCTTCTTTTCCTCCTGCTCCTGGAAGTCGGTAAAAATATCACGGATGCGGTCGTGCACGTACCGGTCAAACAGCCGCGCCAGGGCGCGGTTGCTTTCTTTTTTGATTTTTTGATAATACGTGTTAACACTGGCCGCGGCAGCGCCTGTCTGGCCGGCCTTCAGTCCTTTTAAGTCTTCTTCCAGGACCGTAGCGATCAGCTCCGCTGTTTCCGCCTTTAGCAGCCGGTTGCTGTCCTGGCGCTCCTGATTGATCTCCGCCTGCGCCGATTCGAACATGCGCATTTTTCCCTCCAGGTCTTGAAGCGGCTCGCTCAGGCTTTTTTGCATCAGTTGCGCGGAAAAAGCTTCCTGGGATATCAGGTTTCTGATTTTGCCGGTGGCCGAAATCAAAAAAACCCGCCCCTTTTCCCCAAGCAGGAATCCATCCAGCATGTTTTCAAAAGCGGGCAGCCCGCTTTCCTCAAGCATGGCCGGGTTGGGCGCTGTCTTTCCTTCCAGAGCCTGCCTGGCCGACAGGGGAAAGATCTCCACGTTCTTGAGGCCGGCCTGCTCCTCGATTATCTGCCTGGTGAACTCAAGGGATTCCTGCCTGTCGGCGGCGCTGACCATGTCAACCTTGTTGAGCACGAAGAAGATTCTGGTGGCGTACCCCTTGAGGTCGCCGAGGAACTTAAGCTCCGCCGCCGTGATCGGCGGGTCGACGCTGATCATGAACACGGCCGCGTCCGCATGGGGCAGGTAGCGGTAGGTCGTGCCCGTATTGTGACCGTACACCGAGGCAACGCCGGGCGTGTCGATGATCTGGACGCCGTTTTTCAGGTATGGGGACGGATAAAGGATCTCAACCCTGCCAACATTTTTCTCGTTTTTGGGGTTGTGCTTTTCCGTGATATAAAGCGGCAGGTCGGCGGCGCCAATCTCCCGCCGGGAGCCGTCACTGAAGAAAACCTGTGTCTGCAGAGCCTCGCCAAACTTGATGATGGTGATGATGGATGTCAGCGGAATGATCGCCGTCGGCAGCAGGTTTTCTCCCAGGACGGAGTTGATAAAGGTGCTCTTGCCGCGCTTGAACTGGCCGGCGACCACCAGCGAAAATTCGTTGCCGGCGATTTTGCGGCCCAGCGCCGCGAGCGACTTTTTGGCCGCCTCGCTCCCGGCCGCGTCCTGGAGCCGGAACGGCACCTGCGCCAGGCGCTCTTTAAGTGTTGAGTAAGTATCAGGCACGACAATAAAAAAGCTCCCGCAGTCATCTGCAGAAGCCATAAGCCCCAAAGGGCGCTTCAGGCGAGCTTCATCGCCTCTTAAAATATGCTCTATTCAATAGGAAATATAACAATTTGACTGTTTCTGGGCAAGGCTTTTTTATTATCGCGGTCATAAACGAGTGATTATTCTACCCGCCGGTGGCGTAATGGATGATCATCTGGTCCGTGAGCCACTCAACCGGCGCCTTGTCGTCGGTAAGGATCTCGCCGCCCGGCTGGACCGTTCTGATCTGCCCGGCGACCTGCCGGGCCAGGGCGGCTACCGGCGGCGGCATCAGCGCCTGGCGGCCCTCCGTGTCGGCGACCGCCGCAGGCATTTTCGTGGCAACCAGCAGCTGGTTGAACTCGCCGGCGGAAAAGGAATAAACCGTGGGGAAGACATCCCTCATGGTGGCGGCGATTGCATCCGCCAGGGCGCTGTCGCCGGGGACCTTGCCCACGTTTACCATCACTACTCCCTCAGCTGTCAGATGGCTGGCAGCCGTCTGGAAAAATTCGCGTGTTGCCAAGTAAAAAGGGATGTAAGGCTGGCGAAAGGCGTCGAGCCCGATTAGATCGTAATGATTATTTGTAGTCATTAAAAAAGGACGGCCGTCGCCAACATGGATGCTGAGGTTCGCCTCATTCATGCCAAACAGCTTCCGGCCGATATCCACCACCTGGGGGTCGATCTCCACGCCGTCGACACGCACGCGCGGGTAGAAATGGATCAGCTGCCCCGGGATTGTGCCGGCGGCGCTGCCAATGCAAAGCGCCCTGAGTGGCGGCCGGCCGGCGCCAAACCAGGGCGCGAGCGAGAAGTAGCCCCAGTAGCCGCCGGTCATGACTTGACCGGGTTTGTAAACAGAGTGCACGGCCCAGCCCTCGTTGAGCATCAACTCGCGGCTGCCGTCTGTTTGCTGCACTACCTGGATGTAGTGGTAGGGCGACTCGGTCTCGAAGATGCTGCCGGCGGTAGGTTTGATTGCGCCCGGGGGAATGGCCAGCGCCGCCAGGATTAGCAGCGGCGGCTAGGCTCCCAGCCAGCGGCCCAGCCCCGCCGCGGAGATACCCGCCAGGACCGCGGCGAACGCCAGCATCGTATCGCGAGTGCCGATCCAGGGAATCAGCAGGAAGACGGGCAGGAAGGTGCCGAGAATGCTGCCGATGGTTGAGAGGGCGTAAAGGCCGCCGGAGACATTGCCGGCGTTTTCGACCCTGGTCATGCTGAGGCGGATGGCAAAGGGGGCTACTGTCCCCAGAATTGTCACCGGCAGGGAGAACAAAAGCACGGTGACGCCGAATGATCCCAGGAAGGCGCCGGCGGAGACCTGAGCAATCCCCTGGATGGCCAGGCTCATGATCGGCTTGGCTACAAATGGCACAACGGCGCTGGCGGCCGCCGCCGCCAGCGTCAGGGAATAAAGCAGCCGCGGCCGTGGCCAGCGGTCGGCGATGCGCCCGCCCAGCCAGTAGCCTGCGGTCAGGTAAATGAGAATGAGCCCGATCAGGTTCGCCCAGATAAACAGCGAGTCACCGAAATAGGGAGCCAGCAGCCGCGAAGCCGACATCTCCACCGCCATCGTGGTCATGCCGCCGCTGAAGACAGTGATATAAAGGAGGGCCCGGCTCAGCTTTTTCCCTCCAGCTCCTTGCGGCGCGGCTCAGGCTCCCCGCCGCCGGCGGCTCCAAAACCTGCCTGGGCGGGGGCGTTTGTCCAAACCTGGAAGCTGCGTGTAGAAGCTGCTTTTTGCAGCCGTCTCCTCGCGTAGGCGCGCACCGGCCTCCGCGCCGGAGGAAGCAACAGCAGCAGCCCGGCGGCGTCGGTGATGTAGCCCGGCGTAATCAACAGGGCCGCCGCGGTCAGGATAAGCGCCCCGTCAATAAGGGCGTCCGCCGGGACGCGGCCGTTATTTATTTCTGCCTGGATTTGCGCCACGGCGCGGTAGCCCTCCCGCTTGGCCAGCGCCGCGCCACAAATGCTTACGAGGATTAGCAGCGCGATCGTGTAAAAGTAGCCGATCCGCGCGCCGATCTCGATAATCACCAGCAGTTCCAGCAAGGGAACGGCAATAAATAGTATCAGCAGTTTCCGGAACACAGTTTCATTGTCCCCCTCCGCCGGGGGAAAAAACAAGGAAACCGCCAGACGGGTCCGGCGGGGCGCGCCAGTGATTTGCCGATTAAGCCGGTGGGCGGCCGCCCACCGGCGCCAGACCGGGTGCGGGAGCACAGCCGGCTCGCTCGGCCTCGCTGCGAACAGCCCTTTGAGATAGATTCTTACAACTTTTATAGGGCAAATATCATGCCAAAGTTGGATGAGGAAACTGCCGGGAATTGATATAATCAAATTGGGGTGCCCCGGTGCCAGGTTTGTTGTGCAAATTCCAGATTTGTATTAAATCGCTCCGCGAAAATCCCGGCGAAAGTCCCGGCGGTGCTCCGAAATCATTTTCCGTCCGGCGCAGATGATAAATTGCCTCCAGGCAACTGGGAGGGAAAGCCGGACAAGCGCGGAGGTTGAAATGGACTCAGGCAGCTTAAAACAGAAGCTTGGCCGAGTTGACGGAAAAGGCTACAAAGCATACCGCCAGTTAAAAGGAAGGTATGATTTTCCCCGCTTCACCCTGCATATCGACCATGTTCAATCCGACCCTTTTGCCGCGCCGTCGCGGATGCGCGTCAGGGTAAATCAGGCCGTTGCCAGGTTTGACACCAGCTTATTTAAAGGCAAGGTCCGCCGGGTGGCCCTTGAGGACTACCTCGCCAGGGCCTTTGCCAGGGCAATTGAACGGTTTGTCAAAGGAGATCGCGGCACGGGAAAATCGGGCCTTGTGGGAGTGGACCGGGGCGGCCAGGAGATCATCGAGCGGACTGCCGCGGTTATAAATGAGCGCTTTGCCGAGGTCAGATTTCTTGCCGGGCTACCCGCAGCCGGCAGGCGCTGCCTCGGGCAGGAGGCAGCGGCCATGCTTTTGGAGGAGGTTCCCCGCCTTGTTGAGGCAACGCTTTTCTATGAGGCTCTCGGCCGGCGGATGGTAACTGCGCATGTTGAAGGCGCCGAAGACCAGGACTGGTTGCGCCGGCAACTGCCGGCCCTGGGCCTGGTTGCTTTTGTGGCTGACGGCGCCGTCCTGCCGCGGCAAAGCGGGATCAGCGACATGCCGCTCAGGCAGGGCCGGGTGCTCAAGTTCCAAAGCCCCGCCGGGCTGCGGCTTGCCATTGACCTTCCCCACCGTGGCCACCTGTCCGGAATGGGGATCCCGGAGGGCGTCACTCTCATTGTTGGCGGCGGCTACCATGGTAAATCGACCTTGCTTAAGGCGCTGGAGCGCAGCGTTTACAACCACGTGCCGGGTGATGGCCGCGAGCTGGCGGCCACCCGGGGCGACGCGGTCAAGATCAGGGCGGAAGATGGGCGCCGGGTTGAGAAGGTCAATATCAGCGCTTTTATCTCAAATCTCCCCTTTGATGTTGACACTTCTTCTTTTTCTACCGAAAACGCCAGCGGCAGCACGTCGCAGGCGGCCAACATCCTGGAGGCGTTGGAAGCGAGGTCAAGGCTGCTGCTCATTGACGAAGACACCTCCGCCACCAATTTCATGATCCGGGATAGCCTCATGCAGCAACTGGTCCTGAAAAAGAAGGAGCCGATCACACCATTTATTGATCATGTGCACAACCTAAAGAGCGAGCACGGGGTGTCCACGGTGCTGGTAATGGGCGGCTCCGGTGATTATTTTGGTGCGGCCGATACGGTCATTGCCATGGAAAATTATCTGCCCCGGGTGGTCACGGCCCGCGCCCGCGAGATAATTGCGCAGCGCAAGGACGTTCGCAGCGCCGAAGCCCCTGCCGGGTTCGGGCCCCTGACGCCGCGCCTGCCGCTGGCGCGCGGCATCGACCCCCGCCGGGGCGGCAAGGTAAAAATCAGCGCCAAAGGCCTGAAAGCCGTTTCATTTGGAAGAATAATGGTTGACCTGGCCGCCGTGGAGCAGATTGTTGATATTAGTCAGACTCGTGCTATTGGCTACCTGATCTGGTACGGACTGCGGCAGGGGTACTTTGACGGCGAGTCATCAATCACGGAGATTCTGGACCGCCTCATCGCCGATGTGGAGCGCTTTGGCCTCGAAGTGATTGCAGCGGGCGCCTCCCGGCAGCCGGCCCCTGGGCCAGGACAGGCAGAGGCCGGCGGCCGCGCCGCAGCGGCGTCCGGTCAAACCGCCCCCGGGCCGGCAATTGGCGAGGAGCATCCCGGGGACTTCGCCCTTCCCCGCCGCTTCGAGATCGCAGCGATGCTAAACCGGATGCGAACGTTGCAAGTCAGATAAGAGGCGTTCAGAAAATGGCCGGCCGGCGTTGATGTTTACAAAGCGGGCAGGAAAGCCGGCTTCAATTCGGTTACAATAAAGTCATATTAAAAACGGCTTGCAGCATGGCAGGCAGGCCCGTAGGAACGGGGACGGCAGCCGGCTTGAGCACAGATCAGGAAAAAATGCAGACCCTGGAAGAAAAGGAAGCCAGGAGCATCGGGATTTTAACCGAGGCCTTGAAACGCTTCGAAGGCAAGATTGCAACAACTTTTACCGGCGGCAAGGATTCTCTTACTGTGCTGCACATGCTGAAGCAGATCGGCGGCGGTAAGGTGCCCGTGCCCGTGCTTAACCTCGATACCACTGTCAAGTTCAAGGAAGTGCTGGAGTTCCGCGACCGCATGGCGCGCGAGTGGGACCTGGACCTGATCATTGCCACAAATCGCGAAGGGCTCAAAAAAATCAAGATCGCTGTGGACCACGAACAGTGCTGCCTGGTGATGAAGGCCCAGGCCATTGATGCGGCGGTTGCCGCGAAGGGCTGGAAGGCACTCATCACGGGCGTCCGCTGGGACGAGCAGCCCGCCAGGGCCGGCGAGGAATATTTCTCCGAGCGGCCGGGGCATGTGCGGGTGCAGCCGGTTCTGCACTTTGGCGAGCTGGACATCTGGGATTATATTGGCAAATACAGGCTTCCTTACTGCCCCTTGTACGACCAGGGGTACCGCAGCCTTGGCTGCGAGCCCTGCACGGTGAAAAGCACCCGCCCGCGGGGCGACGGACCCGAGCGCGAGGGCCGCGCCCAGGAAAAGGAACAGATCATGGCCCAACTGCGCGACCTTGGCTATTTTTAGATCTCCCAATTTCGGTGGCGGGCCCAGGGACGCGTTGATCGCCTTTTGTGTGCCCGCCGCCGTTGCTCCATAACCACCAATTATTGGTTCATTATGGCAAGAAAGGCATGCATTTTGTTGATAGTTGTCTGGTCGGTAGTATGCGCCGCCGGCCTGGCGATATTTCTTTTTCAGATCCTGGGCCCCGGGTTTCAGGATGAAGGCGCCGGCCCGCCGGATGTTGCCGTCACAGTGGGGTTCTGGGTTTTGGTATGGTTCGCCCCGGTGCTCTGGCTCTTTTTAAAGGGGCGGGGACACTCCGGTGAGCCAGAAAGATGAGGCACTGGCAGGATCTTCCCAAACTGGATGCAGCGGTTGCTGGCGTCCTGGGCGCGGGGGCCGCTCCCCCCTTTACGCTATTGCTGGCCGCGGATCAGCTTTAGAACGGCCAGGCGCTCACGCAGGATCCGCTCGTGATCCTGTTCCCATCTGACCAGTTGTTCGAACAGCGACCGCGTTTCCGGATCTTCAGCTGATTCGGCCCCACGGCGGTATTTCTCCGCGGCCATTTTCTCGTTCTCAATTGCTTCCTCGATTAGCTTGATCATATTCAAGGCTGCTCCTTGAGTCGGCATTAGCTCAGAGCTACCGTGAATATTATCATTGCCGCCAGCGCCAAGAGCAAAACCGCCGCTGAAATCCACAAACCCGGGTTTTTCATGGAACGGCGGTGGAGCGCCCGGGCCAGGAAGTGGGTGCCCGCGGCGGCGCCTGCTGATATGCCGCCGATGATCAGAAGACGAAGGGCGGCGGGGATACTGTCAACCGTGTTCTGCCCGGCGATGCCTTCCCACGACTTGAGCACATAATAAAAGACGAGCACGAACTCCACGAACCCGGCGGCAACCTGCAGGGCCAGGCGCTCCTGCTGTACCAGGAGGCTGCGCGAAAGCAGTTCTTTTGTCTGGTTTTGAATAGCTGCCTCTTCTCCCGCCCTGAGCAGTTCCACCTGGGTTCTAACCACCTCAATGGCCGCCTGTGCGTTTTGACGCGAGAAGTTGAGCCGCACAGCCTCGGTATGGGCGTCCTCCAGATCGGCGCTGAAGCCAGCCCGGTAATGCGACCCTATTTCGTCTTTGGCGCCGGGCCCTTTCTTAAGCTGTAATCCCAGCGCCGCATCCAGTGCCTCCAGACCGTTTCGTAAGCGGTCTTCCGCCTGCCGCACCAGCAGCGCGTCTGTCGCCAGCATGCCAAACATTCGCGACAGGTGGGCGATATTGTCCTCCAGCCGGCCTGTTCCCGCCCCGTTTGTCACTGTCACCACCTGCTGATGCAGGATGGCCGCCACCTGCTTGTCAATTTGTGAGCGTTCATCTGCAATAGCGCGGCGCTGGTCGCTAAAGTGGCTGGCCTGCCGCCCCAATTTTTTGATAAACGCGTCAAGCTGCGGCAGCATGGTGGACAAGGTCAAGCCGGGCTCGGGGGAAGAAACGGCAAAGAAATCGCGTGACCTGTCACCGTGATCGATTGCGTTAAAAAGCAGCGGGCTGCCACTGGCTGCAACTGCCCGGTCAAGCTCACTGACCAGGATCCGCGTCGCGGGAACCGGGTGCCGGATCCTGATAGCGCCGGGCGCCGCACCGGCTTCGGCCGCCGGCTTCTTCCTGCTTGCCAACGTCCCGATGACATTAGCCAGCCGGGGGCCGGTTTCCCCATCTTCGTCTGTTACCAGCACGGTTGTTTCCCCGAACAGCGGGACGCCAAGCGCCCCGGCCCTGCCGCGGTCCGCATCGATTGAGCGCAGCGCTGCCGGCCAGGCCTGCTGCGGTGGCTCAAAATCCACACGCCGGTAGAGGACCTCCACCACCGCTAAACCAGAGATCAAGGTCAGGCAAAAGTCCCGCTCAGAACGTTGCACCCGGTGTACTATCTGGCAACGCCCGGCGGCCTCACCGGCCGGGGCCGCCAGGTCCAGGGAATATGCTGCATTTTCAGGAGCGCCGCCAGCCGCCGCGGTCAAACTGCTCCAAAGCTTCTGCAAATCTGCCTCGTCTTCCTGAAGCAAATAAAAATAATGAGCTGCGATGACTTGCCGCGCCTGCTCCGGCATCAGACGCCTCCCGAGGTTTCGTGTCCCGGACGCTGACGATGATTCTATATCATCAGACCCGGTTGCGCCCCGCGCCTGCTTGGCGTCAAGGAGCTTGAACGACCCCTGCCACAAACGGCGCAGTTTTTCCCGGCAGCGCCCCGAGCGGGAGCCAATGAGCCTTTGCATCCACCCATCTGCTCGGAGATGTCTGTAAAATAATGGCTGGATACAGATATTGGCTTTCAGGCGGAATCATATGCGCGCCAAGCATTACCGGAATCGGTTGACTATTTGTCCTTTTGGTGAACTTGACGAAGAGCTCACTGCTTTTCTGGCCGTATCGGCCGGCCGGGTGTTCGGTCTGGAGGCGTCGGTAGGGGGGACGCTGCCGGTGCCGGCAGCCGCGTGGACCCGCCGCCGGAGCCAGTACCGCTCCGGGAAAGTGCTGGCGGCCCTGGCGGGTGTGGCGCCGGCACGCGCCGGCCCCCGCCCGGTGATGCTGGGCGTCACGACCGTTGACCTGTTCACACCCGGCCTTAACTTTGTCTTCGGCGAGGCGGACCCGAAGGAGCGGGTTGCCGTGATTTCCCTCGCCCGCCTGGGCAGTAGCGGCGCCGGACCGCCCGGCGGCCGGAGCCTCCTGGGGGAGCGGATGCTTAAAGAAGCGGTTCATGAGCTGGGCCATGTTTTTGGCCTGGTCCACTGCGGCGATCCTGCCTGCGTGATGCATTTTTCCAACGTCATCGGGGACACCGACCGCAAGGGGCCCGGTTTTTGCGCCCGCTGTCTCGCCCTCCTGAGTGAAAGCAGCGCTTTCACCGCAAAGGGTTTTTAGTAAAACGCTTCCAGCTCTTTCTCCACAGCCTTTGGCGAAAACGGCTGATGCACCAGCGGCTCCTTGCCGGCGATGACGGGGATTTGATCTTCCAGCAGGGGGCGCTTGTGCCTGTAGATGACACCGGTGGGGATTTTCTCCTGTTCAAGCGCCAGCCGGAATGCAGCCTCGCGGTCGCCGGGGTCATGGTCGGGGCCGAGGCGGTAGACGCGCTCGTGGTACCAGCGGAAGGTATTGAGCCTGTTGAATGTAACACATGGCTGCAGAATATCAATGAGGGCAAAGCCGCGGTGCTGCATGGCGGCAGCCATCATCTCGGTGAGGAACTGCACGTCCCCGGCATAGGCGCGGGCGGCAAAGCCGGCGTCCATGGCCACCGCCAGGGCGATCGGATTGAGCGGCTCCAGCAGCACGCCGAAAGGCTGGCTCTTGGTGACCATCCCGGCCTGGGATGTTGGAGAAGCCTGGCCCTTGGTGAGGCCATAAATCTGGTTGTCATGGACAAACAGCTTGACATTGACATTCCGGCGCATGGCGTGCAGGAAGTGGTTGCCGCCTTCGCCGTAGCAGTCGCCGTCTCCAGCAACGGCGACCACGCGCATGTCATGGTTTGCCAGCCGGATGGCTGTGGCGACCGGCAGCGGCCGTCCGTGCAGGCCATTGAAAATATTGCCGGCGGTGTAGTGCGGCAGCTTGCTGGCCTGGCCGATGCCGGAAACCAGCACGAGCTGGTCCGGCTTCAACTCCAGCCTGATCATCGCGGCCTTAAACGCCTTGAGGATATTGAAGTTGCCGCAGCCGGGGCACCAGGCTGGCGTCTGGCCTGCGAAGTCTTCCGGGTCAGCCAATCAGGGCCTCAACTTTCTCTACCAGCTCATCAAGCAGAAACGGGCGGCCGTCATATTTGTTGACCCTGTCGGTGAACTGATATCCTGTCTGGCTCAACAGCAGCTGGGCAAACTGGGAAGTGGCGTTGTTCTCGACGCAAAGGGTGCGGCCAGCCGCACGCAGCCGGGCCGGGTAATCGACTTTGTCCGTTCCCGGGAAGGGCCAGATCTCGCTCCAGTGCATCATGGCCAGGTTGTGCCGCTCTCTCAGGACATCGACAGCCTCTTTCATAACACCATACGTTGAGCCCCAGCCCGCCAGCAGTATCTCCGCTTTCTGGGGGCCGTAGAATAGCGGCGGTTCCATTTCCTGTCTAAGCAGCGGCAGCTTTTTTAGCAGCCGCTTTTCCACCATTCTTGTCCTGGTGGCGGCGTCTTCGATAATATGGCCCTCTTCGTCGTGCTCATCGCTGTCGGTAACCACCAGGTGGGGCGAGGCGCCGGGCTCGGCCAGCGGCGTAACGCCCGTCCCGGTGAATGCGTGGCGCTTGTACTGCTTCAGCCCTTCGAGGTCGCCGGCCCGGAGCCGGTAGTCGGTATACTTGAGCCGGGCGGCGTCAAGCCCGTCAACCGTCCATTCGGCGTCGGTCAGATATGTATCGAAGAGAATAAGCGCGGGCACCTGGAATTTTTCCGCCAGGTCGAAAGCCTTGTTCGTCAGATAAAAAGCCTGCTCGGGGGTGCCGGGGGCCATGATCACGCGCGGGAACTCCCCGTGGGAGGCATTTAGCAAAAACAGCAGGTCGCCCTGTTCCGTCCTGGTCGGGAGGCCGGTGGCCGGAGCGGGCCGCTGGCCTATAAAGATGACGACCGGCGTCTCTGTCATTCCCGCCAGCGACAAGCCTTCCACCATCAGGGCGAAGCCGCCGCCGGCCGTCCCGGTCATTGCCCGCACGCCGGCATAGGAGGCGCCGATGGCCATGTTGATGGCGCCGATCTCGTCCTCGGCCTGTTCCACCACCAGGCTGTACTGCTTGCTCTTGGCGGCCATGAAATTAAGCACTCCCGTGGAAGGAGTCATCGGGTAGGCTGCATAAAAGCGGCAGCCGCTCATAAGCGCCCCCAGCCCCACTGCCGATGCGCCTTCGATCAGCATCCGCCTGGGACCGTTTTTGCCCGCGGGAACGCTATAGGCGCACGTGGGGCAGTTATCCATGGCGAACTTGTGGCCGGCGCGGGCGGCAGCAACGTTTTTATCGCCTATTTCCTGCCCCTTTCGCAAGAACATTTGTGACAGCAACTCTGTCAGGGGACCGGCATCCATCCCGAGCATGCCCATCACGGCGCCGGCCGCCGCCGCATTCTCCATCAGCCTGCTGCCGGCCACATCGGTTGCGATCTGGCGCCAGGGCACGTCCAGAAAATCCGGCCCATCTAGTTTTTGCCCAATTGCCCCGGAGTCATAGGCGACCAAGCCGCCGGCGTTTAGGTCGCCGTGGTGGATGTTCACCGTGTTTTGGTCCAGCGCCACCAGCATGTCAACCTTGCTTCTGGAGGAGCTGACCGGCCGGTCAGAAAAGCGGATCTGGTTGAAGTTATGGCCGCCGCGGATGCGGGACATGTAATCCTGATGGGTGAAGACATAACAGCCGGAGCGGACAAGCGCTTTGGCTAGGGCGCTGCTGATTGTCTGGATTCCCTGGCCCGCCTGCCCGCCGATCTTGATCGAGTAGTCCATGGCATTAATTTTCCAATTGGCCAAAGGGCTAAACATTTTGCATGCAGGGGAGGGTCAAAAAAGGGCAAGGAACAATACTGCAGAACGGCTGAATATCAAAGGCAGGAATTCAGCGTTTTCAGTTTCGGCTATTGTTCCGCCGGCGGGAGGTCACCCAAACAGCTCGCTGTATTTAAACAGCGCCTCCAGCGGCAGCCGGCAGGCGCGGCTGATTTCCTCGGCGCCGCCTTCTTCGCGGTCGACAAGCGCGTAGGCGGCCGCCGGCTTCAGGCCCTCTTCGAGGCAGCTGCTGGCAGCTTGGATGATGGAGCCGCCGCTGGTAACGACATCATCCACAACGGCGACTCCGGTCCCCGCCGGCAAGGAGCCTTCGATTTTCCTGCCGGTTCCGTGCTGTTTCTGCTCTTTTCTGACAATAAAGCCGAGAATGGGATAATCCAGCCGCCAGCTTGTCGCGACCACTCCGGCAACCAGAGGATCGGCCCCGATGGCGAGGCCGCCGATGGCGGCCAGCCGGGCCTGTCTCATTTTCTCGATCAGGAGGCCTGAAGCGAGGGAGAGGCCTTCCGGGTCGAGCGTGACGCGCCGGCAGTCAAAGTAGTGATCGCTATGTTTGCCGGACGTGAGCACAAAATCTCCGGTAAGGTAGGCTTTCTCGAGCAGCAAGGCCCGGAGCCGTTCCCGCATGGCTTCAATATTTGACATTAAAACCTCCTGATTCTGGCATCGGCCCAAAGCCGTCCATCAAATACGAATTTTATCAGTTTTACAAAATTGCGCACCGGGCAGGAGATTGGCCGGGCGTTAAGAAATACTCCCCAAACCAACCGGAGGTTGAAAATGAGAACTGACCGCGCCACCATTGTGGCCGCAATTCAAATTATCTTCGGCGTCATTATTTTCACCAGCGCCTGGTGGCTCACCAGCGACCAGCGTGTCACGGCCCTCTATATTTTCGGTTTTGTTACCGTGCTGTTGGGAATCGCAAGCTTTGGGCTGCTAACGGGGGAAAAGTAGCTTTTACGGATTTAATTGGCGTAGCAATAAAGACATTGCGCTCCCGGGCAGCGCTGCGCGTAACTGCCAATGTCGATGCTGCGGGTGCAGCCGCACGCAGCCCGCTGCGCCCGGTCTTTTGCCGTAGAAGCGGGCCGGCCGTCATCGCGGAGGCCGCCCAGCAGGGAGGCGTCGATGCAGCGCGCCTTGGCGATTCCGGGCACCGCCAGCCAGGAGTCGTTTGAGCAGCTGGCCAGCCGCAAGCCCAAACCTTCGGCCTCGTCCGCCAGAATTCTGACGGCGGCCAGCTTCTCTTCCGGACCTGGATCGGCGAAAGGAACGCCTCCCCTGTTTGCCCGCCTTTGGCTCTTGTTGTACCAGTGGGCAAACGAGAACGTGCAGCCGGTAATTCCGAGATCTGCCGCAGCGGCCCCGAGGCGGGTAAACAAAGGCAGATTTGAGCGGAGCCGGCCGTTTTCCCGCCAAAAGAGCACCGGGTCAAAGCGCCAGTTTACCCGGGCGGCGCCAAATTCATTGACAATTTCTTTCATTTGTAGCATTGTCTGCTTCCAGCCGGGAATTCCCGACTCCCAGGCCGACTCGCCCAGGCCGGTGATGGTGAAATGAAAGAAAGGGTTAAATCCGTGGAGCCGCCTGATCAGCAGCCGCCGCCTGAACAGGGGCCCATAGTCTTTGGACCACAACACCAGCGAATGCACAGCTTCAGCGCTTAGGCTAACCGAGCGGACCGCGCCGCGGGGGGCCTTGAAAGTCAGCCCGCCCGCCGCCAGCTTTTCGTCCAGCCAGCCGGGATAGCAGCGGGGGATGTCCGTGCGGCGGGAGCAGCTGATTACCTGGGCTGGAGTCATTGGAGGGCTGGAGTCATTGGACTCAGAATCTATCTAAAATAATTTGCAGCTGAAATTCTTATTCTAACACCTGTGCCCGCTCCGCTCCGTTGACTCTGGTTTCAAGTTGCTTTATCATCCATCCTTGTGCTTTTATAAAGCCTGCTAATGAAAACTTACGTAGCCAAACCTGCCAATATCAACCGCAAATGGTATCTTGTGGACGCCAAGGGGCAGCGCCTTGGGCGCCTGGCGACGCAGATTGCCAACACGTTGAGAGGCAAGAACAAGCCCGAATACACGCCAAACATCGACACCGGCGATTTCGTGGTGGTAATCAATGCAGGCAGGATAGCGGTAACCGGACGCAAGCGGGAGAACAAGGTTTACTATCGTCATTCGGGTTATCCTGGAGGCCTGAAAGAACGCACACTGGCCGAAATGCTGGACAGGCGCCCGCAGGAGGTTATCCGGCTGGCGGTGAAGGGCATGATGCCAAAAAACCGGCTGGCCCGCGCCCAGCTGAAAAAACTTAAGGTATTCGCGGGCCCCACGCACGATCATGAGGCCCAGAAACCGGAGGAGTTCAAGCTTGGCTGAGTACAAAGCAACAGGAAAACGCAAATCTTCCATCGCCCGCGTGATGCTGATGCCCGGTGATGGCAAGATCACGGTTAACAGCCGCCCAATTGATGAATTTTTTCCACGTCCGCGGTTGCGCACGGAAGTGCGGATGCCGCTGGTCACGACCGGGACCGAGAAGCGATTTGATGTAGTCGCCAACATTGCCGGTGGCGGGGTCAGCGGCCAGGCCGGCGCGCTTAAGCACGGCATCGCCAGGGCTCTGCTGGACGCAGATGACTCGCTGCGAAAAGAGCTCCGCGTGGGCGGATTCCTGACCCGCGACTCCCGCATCAAGGAACGGAAGAAAGCAGGGCTAAAAAGCGCCCGCAAGCGTCCGCAGTTCTCGAAGCGGTAATAAGAATCTATCTCAAAAAGCATATTCTGCTGCGGCCGGCTGCAAAGGCGATGGGCGGCGTCCTCGGAGCAAAAAGTCCTCGACGTACCGCAAGGGTACGACTGCGGGCTTTTTACTCCTGCGTCCTTGCCCATCGCCTTTTCGCTCGGCCTCGCCACGAACAGCCTTTTGAGATAGATTCTAAGAACCTATCTCAAAAGACTGCTTGTAGCAGAAGATGCCTTTTAAGATAGATTCCAGGGAGCAGATGGCTGTCTCGATCGCAGGAAAAACTGAACAAGTGATAACGCTCACGGCACAAGAGATACGCCGGGCCTGCGCCGGAGAATTGCTCGCGGGCGCAGCCCAGACCCCGGTTACACGCGTGTGTACCGACACCCGCGCTTCTTTAAGTGAATGCTTGTTTGTGGCCATAAGGGGGGAGCACTTCGACGGAAACGAATTTGCCGGCGAAGCGCTCCTGAAGGGCGCCACCGGAGTCGCGGCCGAAAGCGGGGCTGCCCGGCGGCTGGTGGCGGAGCTGGCCTTGGCCGGTGAAGGCAGCGCGGTCACCGCGGCGCCGGTGGTAATCGCGGTGCCGGAAACAGGAAGGGCGCTGAAGCAGATTGCCTCGCTGGTGGCGGCCCGCAGCCATGCGCAGGTGATTGGCATCACCGGAAGCACCGGCAAGACTTCCACCAAGGATATTCTTTCCTGCCTGCTGAAACCGCAGTTAAATGTTGTCGCCAGCCGGGCGAGCTTCAACAATGAAGTGGGGGTGCCTCTGACCCTGCTGGCGATCACTAATGATACCCAGGTGGCAGTCGTTGAGATGGGCATGCAGTCCCGCGGCGAAATTGCGGGGCTGTGTTCAATTGTCGCTCCCCAGATAGCCGTGATCACAAATATCGGGCCGGCTCACCTGGAGTACGCCGGCAGCCTTGAGAATATCGCCCGCGGCAAGGCGGAGATTGCCCGCCGGCTGCCTCCCGGCGGCGGCCTCGTGCTGCCGTTTGGCGATCACCTGCTGCAGCAATTCCTGGAAGGGCTGAATGTGCGGCGGATAACCTTCGGTTTTGACCAGGCAGCGGATATTCACCCGGCGGGCCCGGCACGGCTGGAAAACGGCCGCCTTTGCTGCACCATTGCCTGCCTTGGCGAAGAGCTTGACGTTTGTTTTAACTTCGATGCCAGGCATCAGTTGCTTAACGCCATGGCTGCCATCGGCGCTTACCGGCTGTTGGGGCTGCCGCTGGCCGGGGTGGCTGCCGCCGGCCGCGATGTCTGCCTTCCCAGCATGCGGGGTGAGACGCTTTCCCTGCCCGGCGGCGGCATCCTGATTAACGATTGTTACAATGCTAACCCCATGTCAATGAACGCCGCCCTCGAGCACTTGGCTGCCGCGAGCAACGGCCGCCGCAGCGTGGCGGTGCTGGGAGATATGGCCGAGCTGGGTCCCCGGTCCCGGCAGCTGCACCGGCAGGTGGGCGCAGCCGCCGCAGCCCTGGGCATCGACTGCCTTGTTGCTATAGGCGAGCTGGCCGCCGGGTTCATCGAAGGCGCCCGCGGCGCCGGCGCCTTGGGGAAGCTCCATTATTTTACTGACCGCGAGGCGGCCATTTCAGGCGTGCGGGAGCTGATCCGGCCCGGTGATGCGGTCCTGGTCAAAGGTTCGCGCTGCATGAGATTGGAGCAGCTGAGCGGGCTGTTAACGGCAGGCGGCAAGGAGGGCGGCAAGACAAGTTCGCGGAGAGAAAGCCGTTAGGCATGTTTAAAATCCTGGCTGCCGGCCTGGCCTCGATGCTGATAACCCTCTTCTTGGGACCAAAATTCATTGCCTTTGTCAGGGAGAACGAATTCGGCCAGCAGATCCGCGAGGAAGGGCCCGAAGAGCATCACCGCACCAAGAAAGGCATCCCCACCCTGGGCGGGCTGTTGATCGTCGCGGGCGTGGCTGCGCCTTTCCTGATTCTGAGCCAGCGCAGCGTTGCCGGCTTGCTGGTGCTGACTACGGCGTTTGGCTGTGCCGCAATAGGTTTTGCCGACGACCTGGCTAAAATCAGGATGAAGCGCTCACTTGGGCTGCGGGCGCGCGGCAAGGTGGGCCTGCAACTGGTGCTGGCCGTGGCGGTTGGCCTGGTCGCCGTCCATTACGGCGGCATGCAGGAATCGATCCGGCTGCCGCTGAGCGGGCACGTCATCGGCGTCGGTTTTGCCTATTACTTGATTATATTTTTGGTTGTGGTAGGAACCTCCAATGCCGTTAATCTCACCGACGGCCTGGATGGCCTGGCAGCAGGCGCTGTGACGGTGACCATGCTCACCTACACGGCGATTGCTTTTCTCACCAACCAAATGGACCTGGGGATCATCTCCGCCTGCATCGGCGGTGCCTGCGTCGGTTTTCTCTGGTTCAATTCATTTCCGGCGGAGGTATTCATGGGCGACACCGGCTCGCTGGGCCTGGGCGGGGCGATCGCTGCCCTGGCGGTGATGACGCGGACCGAGCTTCTGTTGCTGGTCATCGGCGGCCTGTTTGCCGCAGAGGCGCTGTCGGTCATCATCCAGGTCCTTAGTTTCAAACTGTTCAAAAAGCGGGTCTTTCTGATGACGCCCATCCATCATCATTTCGAGCTGCTGGCCTGGTCGGAGACAAAAATCATCATGCGTTTTTGGATCATTGGCGCCATTTTTGCTTCCACGGGATTCACGATATTTTACCTGTCGGTGCCGCGCTGAATAAGCGGATATTGGATCTTGGACTTTGGATTTTACCCGAGACCATTCGGCTATGCCTGGAGAGCTTGGTTTGAGCAAGGCGAGGGACGGCAGAATGTTTGAGCTAACAGGATGAGCAGTAAAAACAAAAAGCGGGACTTGACTCAATGTCCAAGGTCCAATATCCAAAATCCAAAGTCTGGTTTGAGGGCAATTTGCTGATTGCCGGCGCCGCCCGTTCCGGCAGGGCGGCGGCGCTGCTGGCGCGCCGCCTGTTGCCAGACGCGGAAGTCGTGGTTTGCGATCAAAGCGGCCGGCCGGCGCCGGAGGAAGAGCTGGCGGCGCTGGCGGCGGCGGGGGTGAAGCTTAAGCTGGGCAACCAGGATGCCAGCCTGCTTGACGGCTGCGGCCTGCTGGTAAAGAGCCCGGGTGTGCCGGCTGAGATTCCCCTTATCAGGGAAGCGCGGCGGCGCGGCGTTGCTGTCTGGGGCGAGATCGAGTTTGCCAGCCGTTTTTTGCCGAACCCTGTTATTGGCATAACGGGCACAAACGGCAAGACGACGGCCAGCGAGCTGGTTGGCCATATTCTCAGGGGAGCCGGCTGGCGGTGCCGGGTAGCCGGAAATGTAGGCACGGCGCTTTCATCGCTTGCGGGAGTCGTTGACAAAGATGACATTATCGTGGTGGAGCTCTCCAGTTTCCAGCTGGAGGACATCGTGGACTTCCGCGCTCATGTCGCCGTGCTGCTTAACTTAAGCGAGGATCACCTGGACCGCCACGCCGACGCCGCCGGGTATTATGCCGCCAAGATGAGGATCTTCGGGGGGCAGGAAGCGGGAGATGTGGCTGTTCTTAATGCGGGTGATCCTGCCGTAGCGGCGGCGCGCATTTCCGGGCAGGCCGGCAAGGTCTGGTTTGGTGTTCATGATGGCGAAATTGCCGGCGGCAGGCAGGGGTTGCCGGCGTTGGCAGTTTTTGCCAGCGGTGGAGAAATCAGGGCGGACATGGATCAGCTTGGCGCCGCTGCCCGCAAGGTCAGGGCCCGGTTTGCGGCTGCTTCCCCAGCGCCTGCATCTTGCGCGGGCGGCAGGAAAGCCGCCGCCGCCGGCGAAGACTCGGGAGGAAGTTTTGCGAAGATTATTTCCTGGCCGGAAGCTTCGATCAAAGGCGAGCATAACCTGGAAAACTCGCTGGCGGCCGCGGCCGTGTGCCTCTCCGCGGGGCTTTCCCCGGCTCAGGTAGCCGCCGGCTTGAGAAGTTTTCCCGGAGTGCCGCACCGGCTGCAGCGTGTGGCCGAGGTGGGCGGCGTCACATACGTCAATGACTCCAAGGCCACCAATGTCGCCGCCGCGGTCAAGGCGCTGACCGCCTTTGACAATGGTGTTCATTTGATCTTGGGAGGCAGCCGGAAGGGGTGCTCTTTTGCGGGGCTGGCGCAGGCGGCCGCCACCGGCAAGGTGAAAGAAGTAATTGCCATCGGTGAGGCGGCGGCCGAGATCGCCACCAGTTTTAAGCAGGTTGATAAAACTGTAATGGTTGTTGATGGTTTGGAAGATGCGGTCAGAGCCGCGGCCGAGGATGCTGTCCCCGGCGATGTTGTCTTGCTGGCGCCGGCTTGCGCCAGTTTTGACCAGTACGGCAACTTTGAGCAGCGGGGAGAGCATTTTATCTCCCTGGTAAGTCAATTGAAGACGGAGGCAGGTTGAGCGGCAAGCCCGGAAAGAGGCCGGGCCGGAAATTCGGCGGCCGGATCAGGGGCGCGCGCCCGGCGCACCGGCCGGGCGGCACGACAGAATACTTTGTGCTGACTGTCCTGACGATGGTGCTGTTGGCGTTTGGCGTCGTGATGGTTTTTAGCGCCAGCTGGGCCAGTTCCTATCTGGGCGAGACCCACGACAGCTTATATTATCTGAAGCGCGAGCTTGTCTTTGCCGCTGCGGGCCTGGCGTTAATGTTTATCATGGCCCGCTTCGATTATACGCGCCTGCGGAAGCTGGCGCCTCTGCTGATGGCTGCTTCGCTTCTGCTGCTGGTTTTGGTATTAGTCCCCGGGATCGGTCACAAGATCAATGGCGCCCGCCGCTGGATTGGCGTCGGCATGGGTGGTTTCCAGCCGCAGCCGGCAGAACTGGCCAAGCTGGCGGTCATTCTCTATGTGGCGGCGGTGATGTCCGCCCGGCGGCTCCTGCTGAAGAGCTTAAGCGGAATGGCTCTGCCGCTGCTGGTGATGCCGGCCCTGGCCTGCGGCCTGGTGCTGGTCGAGCCGGATCTGGGGACAGCTTTAACTATATGTATTATCTTTGCTTCAATGCTGATCATTGGCGGCGTCCGGCTGCGGCTGCTGGCGCTGCCGGCGCTTGGCGGCGCCCTGGTGACGGGATTATCTGTGCTGGTCTCTCCGCATCAGGCATCGCGCATCACTACTTTCCTTGATCCCTGGAAGCACGCCCAGGGTTCGGGTTACCAGATTATCCAGTCCCTGGTCGGCCTGGCTTCCGGCGGCCTCCTCGGGGTCGGCATCGGCAATGGTGTGCAGAAATTCGACTGGCTGCCGGAAAATCACACTGATATGATCTTGTCAATCATCGGCGAGGAGCTAGGGCTGATCGGAGTGCTGGCGGTGCTGCTCTGCTTCGCTGTCCTTGCTTTTATTGGCTACCGCATCGCTCTCAAGTGCCGTGACCCGTTTGGCAAGTACGTGGCAGCCGGGATCACGACCCTGATAGTAGGCCAGGCCGCCGTCAATTTCTGCGCCGTGACGGGAATGCTGCCGCTAACGGGCGTGCCGCTGCCGATCATCAGCTATGGTGGCAGCAGCCTCGTCGTCATCCTGGCAAACATAGGTATTTTGCTCAACATCGCAATCAATCCACGGAGTAGAATTGCCGCTCCCGGCACAAGGAATTTCAAAGCAATTGAAGGTGGTAATCGCAGCCGGAGGAACGGCCGGGCATCTGGTGCCCGCGCTGGCTCTCGCCGACGCGCTCACGGGTAGGGGCGCCGGGGTTTCCTTTATCGGCACTGCCCGGGGGCTGGAGGCCAGTCTGGTGCCGGAGGCCGGCTACGAGCTTGACCAGGCTGACTTGAGGGGCCTGGAGCGGCGGTTGTCACCCCGGTTTCTCCTTTTCTTCTGGTCGCTGTTTAAAGGCAGTTTTGACTCCCTGGCGATTCTCAGGCGCAGGCGGCCTGACGTTGTGGTCGGCGGCGGCGGCTATGTCAGCGCCGTGCCGGTTTTTGTGGCGGCTGTTACGGGCGCGCCTGTGCTGATCGTCGAGCTTGATTCCCATATGGGATTGGCCAACCGCGTCCTTGCGCCTTTTGCCGGCCTTGTCTGCTTAAGCTTTCCGATCCCGGGAAAGACAGGGGAAAAATACGCAATCACCGGGCGGCCACTGCCGGGAAGGCTGCTGACGGCCAATCCGGACGAAGGGAGGAGAAGGTTTAATTTAAACGGCGATTTGCCGGTGGTGCTGGTAAGCGGCGGCAGCCTGGGGGCAAAGTCCATCAACATGGCTTGCGCGGAGGCATTCGGGAGGGGCCGGCTGGAGCTGCAACTTGTGCACGTCAGCGGCAGGCGCGACTTTGAAACTGTCAGACGCCTCTTGCAGGAGCAGGGTGCAGATCTGGAGAATTATCATTTGCTAGACTATACAAATGATTTACCCTTGGCGATGGCGGCAGCGGACCTGGTGGTAGGACGGTCCGGGGCGTCTGTGCTGGAAGTGGCGGCGCTGGGAAAGCCGGCGCTGCTTATTCCTTATCCCCACGCGACCGCCAGTCACCAGCTTCATAATGCGCAATGGATGGCCGGCGCCGGCGCAGCCGAGGTTATCGAGGACAGCGAGCTTACGGGCAGCGTGTTCAGGGAGCGGGTGTTGGCCCTGCTGGATAATCCGGCGCGACTGCATCAGATGGCGGCCGCCAGCGCCGCCCTGGGCCGCCGGGACGGGGCCGAACGGATTGCAGACGAGGTGCTGAAATTGAATAAGCGGATGCCGGATTCTGGAGCCCGGACGCTGGCCAGGACCAAAAAAGCAAATAAGCAACTTGATAAATAGAAAATAATCGTCATAATCTGCCGAACTTGGAACTTTGAACTCTAGGCCGCGAAAACTTCATTTCATTGGCATTGGCGGCGCCGGCATGAGCGGCATCGCCCAGGTTGCTCACAGCCTTGGCTATCAGGTCACCGGATCTGACCTGAAGCGCTCCCGCTTCACGCGCATGCTTGACCAAAGCGGCATCCCTGTCTCTTTCGGGCATGACCCGGCCCATCTGGGAGATGCTGACGCCGTCGTTGTCTCGACCGCTATCCCTTCTCAAAATGTGGAGCTCAGGGCTGCCCTGGAGCGGAAGCTGCCGGTTTATCACCGCGCCCAGATGCTTGCTGAGCTGATGGGCATGAAGCGGGGCGTCGCCATCGCCGGCACGCATGGCAAGACCACCACCACTTCGATGGTCGCGCACGCCATGGAGCTGCTGGACCTTGAGCCGTCCTATGTGGTGGGAGGGGAGCTTAACGATGTCGGCAGCAATGCCCGCGCCGGCGCCGGCGACTGGCTTGTCGCCGAAGCTGATGAGAGTGATGGCTCCCTTCTTTTTCTGCATCCCGAAATTGCCGCCATCACTAATGTCGAGCTTGACCATCATTCCCATTACAGCTCACTTGACCAGATATTACAGGTATTTGAGACATTCGTGTCGGCGCTGCCTGAGACAGGCGCCCTGGTGATCTGGGACACGCCGCTGCTGAAAGAGCTGGCTTTTGCCACAAAGGCCGCTGTTATTACTTATGGTTTAGACGACAGCGCCGATTACCGCGCCGGCAACATTCTCGTCACCAAGGAAGGGACCAGTTTCGACCTGGAATGTCCCGGCGGCAATGGACGCAGCCAGGTAGCGCTCTCGGTGCGGGGATCGCACAATGTTTTAAATGCGCTGGCGGCGCTGGCGGTCCTGGACCAGGTTGGCCTGAGGCCGGCCCAGGCCGCGCCGGCGCTGGCCAGGTTCACCGGCGCCGCCCGCCGCTTCCAGGTAAAAGGCGAGGCCGGCGGCGTCACTGTCGTTGACGATTACGCCCACCACCCGACCGAGGTCAGGGCAACGCTGGAAGCCGCCCGAGCGGCAGGTTGGCAGCGGATAATCGGCGCATTTCAGCCTCATCTTTTTTCACGCACCCGCTATCTTCATGACGAGCTGGGGCGGGTGCTCAATCTGTGCGATCTTGCCATCGTTACAGATGTGTTTGGGGCCCGGGAGGAACCCGAGCCCGGCATTAGCGGCAAGCTGATCGTCGACTCAGCGCTCAAATGGGAGCCGGGGGCCGACGTCGCTTATATTCCTCGCAGCCGTGACATCGTGCCATTGTTGCTGCGCGAGCTTAAGCCCGGCGACCTGGTTGTTACCCTGGGCGCGGGCGACATCTTTAAAGTTGGCGAAGACCTGCTGGCGGCACTGGAACGGCAGGAGAGCCTTGTTTGAGGCAGGCTCCGTTGACAGCGAGGCCCGCGCCGGGCTGGAGCAGGCCGCAGGACGTCCGGGAGCCGCCGGCGTTGGCTTTGACAGGTTGATAACTATTGGCTGCGGCGGCCCTGCCGCCTTTTTCATTGAAGCCGACAGCACCGCCCACTTGGCGGCTATTCTGGCGGCGTCGTCGCAGCATGATCTTCCCTGGTTTTTGCTGGGGCGTGGTTCGAACCTGCTGGTGGCGGACGACGGCTGGCCGGGCGTAGTCATCCGGCTGACCGGTGATCTCAAGCAATGCCGTCGAGACGGAGACCGGCTTGATTGCGGCGCCGGCGTTTCATTGCCGGCGGCAGCAGCCGCCGCTCAGGCCGCGGCCCTTTCCGGCCTGGAGCCGCTGGCCGGTATCCCCGGCACTATCGGCGGGGCAGTGGCCATGAACGCAGGCGCTTTTGGGACCACGATTGGTGATCTGGTCAGCAGGGTAGTAATTTGTTTTCCGGGTGAGACAGCGGTGCTTGACCAGGACAAGCTGGAATTTGGCTACCGGAGCGCGCGCCTGCCTGTCGGGGGCGTGGTAGCCAGAGCCGTGCTGACGCTAAAGCCGGCGCAGCCGGATGACATCAAAAACACGATGCGCGAATTTAGCGGGCAAAGGACAGCCTCCCAGCCGGCTGGCGGCAAGACGTGCGGCAGCGTATTTAAGAATCCTCCCGTTGGGAAAAGCGCCGGTTTTCTGCTGGACCGCGCCGGCTGCAAAGGGGTCCGCAGCGGCGGCGCCAGTGTTTCCTCAACACATGCAAATTTCATTGTCAACGATGGTGGCGCCAGCGCCGCCGACGTGCTTGACTTGATGAACAATTGCCGCCGCCGCGTTTACGACCATTACGGGATAGTGCTCGAGCCGGAGGTCGGGCTGCTGGGCATCAATCTGGATCCGTTGCCGTGAGCGGCGGTGGTTTTCACTGGCCGTGGCGGTTGAGTTTTTTGCTGCTGTTGCTGCTGGCGGTTTGCCTCGCTGTTTTTTTCTGGTTGAGCCGGTCTTCGCTTCTGGCAGTCGAGCACATTGACGTTGATGGCAACAGCGCCACACCCACGGATCAGATACTGGAAAAAGCCGCCCCCCTGCTGGACGGGCGCAGTCTGCTCAGCTTTTCTTTTGCTGGCGTTGACGCTGCGCTAAAACAGCTTCCCTTTATAGCCGGGGTTGAGATCGACAGGGATTTTCCCCACACGATTCACCTGCACATTTATGAGCGCCAACCGGTAGCCTGGCTGAAGACTGCTGATAAGTATTTATTGTTGTCAAGTGACGGCTATGTTCTTGCCGCTGCGCCCGGACCCGGGCAGGATCTGCCGCTGTTGACAACCAAAGACCCTTGCAACTCTGAAGTTGGTCAACGCGCCGGTTGTGCCGACGTCAGCACCGGCATCGACTTCCTGGGTGACGTGCCGGAAAATTTCAACCAGGAATTTAGCGAAGTCGCGGTGGCCGCTGGCGATATCAGCGCCAAGACCAAAACAAGCGTAAGTGTGCATTTCGGCTCGCTCGCGAACTACAGTCTCAAGTTTGAGGTGCTGAAGCAACTGATCGCCAGGGCGGCGGCCGCCGGCCAAACGGTCTCGGTAGATGTCTCCGTTCCCGAGCGGCCCGTAACGAAAAGATAAAACCGGATGGTGGATAGTGGATAAACCCAAAAAACCAAAACCCAAAAAACCAGAACCTAACTTATAAACGGAAAATAATCATCATATCTTTTCGGAAACCAGAAGTCGGAAACCATTCCTAATCTGCAGTGAAAAAGAACAGTGAAAAAAAGGCAGGCAATGCCGGCAAGGGTGGCAGGCCAGGACGGGCGCCGGCCGGCTCTCCATTTCCCCCGGTCGTTGCCCTGGACGTCGGCACCACCAAAATAGCCTGCCTGATTGGCGAGCTTGATGGGCAAGGGAAGCTTGACAGAATTAGCGGCATCGGCAATGCGCCGGCGCAAGGAATGCACAAGGGAGTGGTTGTTGACATTGAAAATGCTTCGGAGTCTATTAGGGCATCGGTCGCGGCTGCGGCAGGAGCTGCCGGGGCGCCTGTGGACAGCGTCTTTGCCGGAGTGGCGGGCGCGCATGTGGTTTCCCTGAACCGGCGGGTCTCCCTCATCAATCCCAATCCTGACGGGCGCGTGACCAAGTCGGAGCGCCAGGCGCTTCTAAAAAAACTGAAGCAGGTTGAAATGCCGCCCGATCTGAAGTTGATTCATGCGCTGCCCCGCCAGTATATTCTGGACGGCCAGGATGGCATCAAGCGGCCGGTGGGCATGTGGGCGAAGCGCATCGAGATGGACGGCCATCTCGTGTTCGGAGCCATCAGCTCGATTCAAAATCTGGTCGCGGCGGTGGAACGGGCCGGCCTTGCGGTTGCGGATATTGTCCTGGAGCCATTGGCTTCCAGCCGCGCCTGTCTGAAAGAGCATGAGCTTCAGTCAGGCGTGATGCTGGTGGATATCGGCGGCGGCACGACAGATGTTGTCATATTTACAGCAGGCCGGCTTGTCCATTCAGCAGTTTTGCCCGTAGGCGGGAACCATATCACCAAGGATATATCAGTGGCGCTCAAGGTGCCGCTGGATGCTGCTGAGGCGATAAAGCTTAAGCATGGCCATGCCCAAAGCCATCTGGTTGAGGACATTGAGATGGCAAAGTTCCGGGTGGCCGTGCCGGGCGCCACCCAGGAGAGAACGGTCACATTCTCAAAGAAATTTCTCGCCCGCGTCATCGAGTCGAGGGTGACAGAGATTTTTTCGCTTGTTCGTAAGCAGGCCAGGGAAAGCGGTTATCTCTCAAGCATTGCTGCAGGGATTGTCATTACCGGGGGGTCGAGCCAGCTTGAGGGTATTTGCGGACTGGCGGAGCAGGCGTTGTCGTACCCCAGCCGGACAGGACTACCAAGTAATGCCGCTGCCATTATTGACATCCCCAGTAATCCCGTCTATGCTACCGCCGTAGGCTTGATTTTATATGGGAGCGAGCGTATTTTTAAGCGGGGGCCGAGCCGGCCGCCAGAAGTCTCTACCCGTCCTTTAGGGTTATGGGAAGAGGTTCTGGCCAAGGTTAAGGGTTGGTTTGGGCAGGAGAGCAAAACCTAGACCCTGGAGGTTTTGACTATTATGTTGGATCCTGGTAGCAGTTACCTGGCGGTCATAAGAGTAGTTGGCGTTGGCGGCGGCGGCACGAACGCCGTTAACCGCATGGTGGACGCGGGCCTGAAGGGCGTCGAATTCATTGCCGTAAATACTGATGCCCAGGCGCTGCTCATGTGCGACGCCGATGTAAAGCTGCATATTGGCGGCAAGATCACGCAGGGGCTGGGAGCCGGAGCCGATCCGGAGGTCGGCCGCGAGGCCGCCGAGGAAAGCCGCGACGAAATCCGTGAAGCGATCAAGGGCTCCGACATGGTGTTTGTGACCGCGGGCAAGGGCGGCGGCACCGGCACCGGCGCCGCTCCCGTTATTGCCGAGATCGCCAAGGAGCTGGGGGCGCTTACCGTTGGCGTGGTCACAAGGCCGTTTTCTTTTGAGGGAAAGCGCCGCAGCGACCAGGCCGAAGAAGGCATCCGCGCCCTGCGGGAAAAAGTCGATACGGTCATCATCATTCCCAACGACCGCCTGCTGCAGGTGGTTGAGAAGCGCACCTCCATCATCGATGCCTTCAAGGTCGCCGACGACGTCCTCCGGCAGGGCGTGCAGGGGATCACCGACCTTATCACGGTTCCGGGGCTTATCAACCTTGATTTTGCCGATGTCAAGGCAATCATGAGGGAC
Organism: Actinomycetes bacterium; assembly: GCA_021790115.1. Lineage (GTDB taxonomy): Bacteria > Actinomycetota > Thermoleophilia > BMS3ABIN01 > BMS3ABIN01 > JACWAD01. The sequence goes on from JAJYIM010000002.1 coordinate 75,498, forward strand.
GCCGGCTCAGCGCTGATGGGTATTGGCGTCGCCGGCGGCGAAAACCGGGCCGCCGAGGCCGCCAAGGCGGCCATTTCCTCGCCGCTGCTGGAAGCTTCGGTGGAGGGCGCAACCGGCATCCTGCTCAATATTACCGGCGGCCAGGATCTGGGCTTGTTTGAAGTCAACGAGGCGGCCGAGGTCATTTCCAGCGCCGCCGACGCCAATTGCAATATCATTTTTGGCGCCGTCATTGATGACAGCATCAAGGACGAGGTCAAGGTCACTGTTATCGCCACCGGTTTTGACAAGCAGCCCGGCCATCTCGGCAGGCGCGAGGCTGCCGGCGAGCCGATGTTTAAAAAAACGGCGGCCGGCGAGCGCGGCCAGAATGACCAGAAAGATGTGCCGGGATTTGAGCTAAATGACGATATCCTTGATATTCCGACTTTTTTGAGGGAGAAAGAATAGATACCCGGATGGTGGATGCTGGACTCTGGATGCTGGATTAAACCCAAACCCAAACCCAAACCCAAACCCAAAACTTAACTTGATAAATAGAAAAAATTCGTTATAATCTTTTCGGAACTCGGCAGGCAATTGCCTGCCGGTTGTTTAGGCGCGGACCGATAGCATGAACAGAAATCAGTCCGTATACGATGGCATCAACAGCTACGGATCATTTGCCAAGGTCAACCCTGTCTTCAGGCTTCCGCTTGGCTGGCGATTTGCCGGGGCCCCGGCGGGCACCAATATCTTTTTCACGATGAGGCACGGCGGCGTCAGCCGGCCTCCCTACGAGTCGCTGAATCTGGGATTCCATGTCGGCGACGATCATGCCCGCGTTTTGCAGAACCGCACCGCTCTGGCGGAAATGCACGGCATTGATCCGGGCGGCATCACTTCTCCCCGGCAGCGGCATACCGCCAGGGTGATGCTGCTTGAGCGTGACGGTCAGGTCGGCTCGGGGGCATTTGGCGAGCAGTCAGTTTTTGACCCTTGCGACGGCTTGATCACCACGCTGCGGAAAGCTCCCGTTTTGCTTCATTTCGCCGATTGCCTGCCGGTGGTGCTGGCCGCCGGCGGCGAGCGGCCGGTAGTGACAGTGCTGCACGCCGGGCGCAAGGGCCTGGTTGATGGCGTTGTCAAAAATGGCGTCGCGGTAATGACCGATCAATTCGGCGCCGGGCCGGACTCAATCACGGCGGCGCTGGGCCCGGCAATCGGTCCATGTTGCTATCAGGTCGGAGTTTCGATTGCGGGCGATTTTCAGGCGAGGTTTGGTCCGGAGAGCGTCATTGGCGCCAACGTTGACCTTGCCGCCGCCGCTATTATTGATCTGAAAAGCGCCGGCATCCCGCCGGACAACATCCATCTGCTCGATGCCTGCACCTGCTGCAACCATGACTATTATTCCTACCGGCGCGACGGAGTCACGGGCCGCCACGGCGCCCTTGCCTGGATAGAATAGATTAAGCGGATGGTGGATTCTGGATTCTGGATGCTGGATTAAACCCAAAACCCAAAACCCAAAACCAAATAATAATCTTGATGAGTAGAAAATACTTGATATATTTTTTGGAACTCGGAACTCGGAACTCGGAACTCTGATTAAATGGCAGCCCGGCCAATCAAAACCTTGTCCCAGCTTGACCCAGAGCGGATCCGAGATAATTTGGCCATGGTCCGCTCTGAGGTTGCGGCTGCCTGCCGGCGCGCCGGCAGGGATCCCCAGGGGGTTGAGATTGTCGCTGCTTCCAAGTATATCTCTGTGGACGGCATGGAGGCGCTGGCGCAGGCGGGCATCAATGTGGTCGGCGAGAACCGCGCCCAGGACCTGGTCGCCAAGCACGAGTGCTACGGCGGCCGCTTTACCTGGGATTTCATCGGCCATCTGCAGAGCAACAAAGTGCGCCAGATCCTGCCGCTGGTGCGGCTGATCCACTCAGTGGATTCCCTCTCCGCCGTGCGGGAGATCGACCGCCGCACGCCGGGCGGCATTACAACAAATGTGCTCCTGGAAGTCAATATTGGCCAGGAGCGGGGCAAGTATGGTATCATTCCTTCCGAAGTTGACCGCTTCCTTGAGGAGGCTGCAAAATTTCCAAAGGTGAACTTCACCGGCCTCATGACAATGCCGCCGCCGGCGGCCGACCCCGAGGTTGTCCGACCCGCCTTCGCGGCCCTGCGCCGCCTGGCCTCCGAGCTCTCCCAAAAATGGCATGGCAAGTACAGCTTTGAGAATCTTTCCATGGGAACGAGCCAGGATTTCGTGGCCGCGGTCGAGGAAGGCGCTACAATTGTCAGGGTTGGCGGTGTACTGTACGGGTAAAGAGGTTCAAACAAGGGATAGGAAGGTCAAGGTAGAACAAAAACGAAAGGGAGTGGAGAATTAAGAAAGGGAGTCGAGCCGCAGAGGTCATATGGCGGCCAAGCAGATGCCGCGCTAACCCTCATGCTTCTCTTGATTCTCGACTCCCAAGTCTCAATTTGCACTGGAGGTGATTGCGATAGCTAACGGCAGCATGTGGAACAAGGCACTTGTCTACTTCGGCCTGGCTGAGGATGACCTTGACAATGAGAGGGAATTTGACGAGGAAGAGGAACACTTGGCCGTGCACCGCGAGCTGGAAGAATCTTACCGGGAGCGTCCCAACGTCCGCAAGATCAACCGGAGAAAGCGCCGGGTTGATTATGATGATATCTATCCGGAGGAAAAAAAGGTGGCCCGGGTGAGGCCCCTCCGGGCGGCGGCTTCCCCAGCGAATGTGCGTGTGCATTTGATTTTGCCCAAGAGCTTCAACGACGCCCAGCAGGTGGCCGACAAGCTGAAGGCGGACGTGCCCGTCATCCTTAATCTTCAAGGCGTTGACAGGGAGCTGGCCAAGCGGCTGATTGATTTCTCCAGCGGCCTGACCTATGCCCTTGATGGCGGTATGCAAAGGGTGGCGGACAAGGTGTTTATGTTAACGCCGCGCAATGTTGACGTCTCTGCCGAAGAGAGGGCGCGTCTGATGGAGAAGGGATTCTTTAACCAATCATGACCGGGGGCAGCATCGGCCTGATAGGCTCAGGCAATATTGGCGCTGCATTTGTGAAGGGGTGGATCAGATCCGACCCGGCGATGGCCGGACGCATAACTGTGACCGACGCCCGCCCGGCGGCGGCGGAGAAGCTCGCCGCTGAGACCGGAGCCTCCGTAGCCGGCTCGAATCAGGAGCTGGCGGAAAGATCGGACCTGGTTTTGCTGGCGGTAAAGCCTGGCGACGTGGAGGCGGCCTTGAAAGATGCGGTGCCCTTGTTTGGCCGTGGGAAAGTGCTTGTTTCAGTGGCTGCCGGCCGCACTATTGCTTTCCTGGAGGCGCTGTTTCCGTTTGACGTGCCGGTTTTCCGCCTTATGCCGAATATGGCCGTGGAAGTAGGCGCCGGCACCATCGCTTTTGCCGCCGGACACAGCGCCGATCCGGCGCTTAGCGAGCGGGTGCTGGGGCTGCTGGCTCCGTTGGGCCAGGTCATCCATCTGCCGGAGCGCTTCTTCGCGGCGGCTACCGCCATCAGCGGCAGCGGCCCCGGATTCCTGGCGTTGATTATGGAGTCGTTCGTCGACGCGGGCGTTCTGGCCGGACTGCCCGCCGCTGCCGCTCGCGAGCTGTCTGGCTCCATGCTTGCCGGCACGGCGAAACTGATTGCCGAAGCCGGCCTGGGGCCGGCGCAACTGCGCCGCCGCGTGACGTCGCCGGCAGGCACCACCGCGGCCGGGCTGGCCCAGCTGGAGCGCAAAGGCGTCCGGGCCGCGATAATTGATGCGGTGCAGGCAGCCGCAGGGCGCGCCCGAGAGCTTGGCTAGCGATGGGCAGCGTCTCGGCCGCCAATTTTGTTGATGCTCTTTTTTATGTTTATTACATACTAATTATTGCCAGAGTTTTGCTGAGCTGGATCCGCATGCCGTCGGGAGCCATGCTGATGATCTACCGGTTTGTCTATGACGTCACTGAACCTTACCTGGGCCTGTTTCGCCGGATTATCCCACTGGCCGGCCCGATGGACTTCAGCCCTTTTGTTGGCTTAATAGTGCTGGGGATCATTCAGAGCGTTGTCCGTAATTTGATCTTAACCGGCAATTTTTAATAATTTTGACAAGGAGGAATGGTTATGAGATTGACACCGCTGGATATCAGGCACAAGGAATTCACACGCGCGATGCGTGGCTACAAGGACGTCGAAGTGGATGAATTTCTCGATGACATTGCTGATGAGTTTGAGCGGGTTTTCAATGAGAATATTGACTATAAAGAAAAGATGGAGTCAATGGAAGGCAAGGTCGAGCAATACCGCAACATCGAGGAAACCTTGAAAAAAACGCTGGTTTCGGCCCAGCAACAGGCCGAGGAAATGAAGCAAAACGCCAAGAAAGAGGCGGACCTGATCCTTCGCGACGCCGAGCTGAAAACACGCAGCATCCTCAATGATTCATATGCCGAGCGGCAAAAAATCCAGCGCTCAGTGCAAGCGCTGAAGCAGAAGAATGAAGACCTGCGCTATCAAATGAGATCAATGCTGGAGACATATATGAACATTCTCGATCAGGAAGGCGAACTTGACAGCGAGGAGGTGCCCGTCGCTGCCGGGCCCGGCGAGTCACTCTCGGCGGCGTCGGCGGGAATGGAAACGGGAGCCGCCCCGGCAGCGGATTTTGCCGGAGTGGCCGAGTTTGCAGCGCCGGCCGATTTTACCGAGGCGGGAACCGAAGCAAAAGCGGAAGGGCTGCTTGCCGGCGAGATGGAAGCAGCCGCCGTGGAGCCGGGCGCGAGCGAGCCGCCCGCCGGCAGGGATGGAGGCCTTCCGCCCGCCGAGGCGTCGGCAGCGGCGCCTGCAGCATCTCATGACGATGAAGACAATCCTTTTGCCGACGTCGAGATGACCACTGAGGAAGATGAATTTAAATGGTGATTATAAATGGTGATTAAGCGGATGGTGGACTCTGGACTCTGGATGCTGGGTTAAAATCAAAACCCGGATGCTGGATTCTGGATGCTGGATATTGGATTAAACCCGAAACCCGAAACCCGAAACCCGAAACCCGAAACCCGAAACCCGAAACCCGAAACCCGAAACCCGAAACCCAATAATAATTTTGACAAGAGAAAATGATTGATATGTTTTTTTGGAACTTGGGACTAATCATTCATTGAGGTGATAAAGCCATTTCAGGCGGGTGCTGGAGAGGGGACTCTGCTTGAAGTCCGGGTCGTCCCTGGGGCAAAGAGGTCCGGGATCACGGGGACAGATGACGGCCGCTTGCGGGTGCGGGTCCAGGCGCCTCCGGTTGAGGGCAAGGCTAACCTGGCCTTGCTTAATTTGCTGGCCCGCGAGCTGGGCATGAAAAAAAACCGGCTTAAGCTCGTCTCTGGCGGCCGCTCCCGCAATAAAACAGTTCTGCTCAAGGGGGTCAAGCCCGCGCTGGCGCGGGCGATGATACAAACCGTCCTGGAGCGGGAATAAATAACTTGATCCTTGGAGCTCAGCCCGGCGGGGATTCGTGATGGGCGGGCGAAAGGTTGTGGCCTCTCTCTTTTGTGTCTGGATGCGTTTTTATTTTGAAGCCAACAACAGAACAGATTGAACAGCTGCTTACTCTGCGAAACCGGATTCAAGGCGATATTGAGCGTCTGGAGGAGGGCGTCGATCTGGCCCGGAGAGAGATGGCCGAAGAGGCGAATCGCGATGACCGCGTTGCTGATATCGCCGCCCTGGCGCAGAACCAGGAGGCTGGCTTGACCATGAAAGAGCAATTAACTCAACTACTGCAGCGGGTTGACGGCGCGATTAAGTCAGTTGAGCTGGGTGTTTATGGCAAGTGTGTGTCCTGCGGCGGTGATATTCCCCGGGAAAGGCTGGCAGCTGTGCCATATGCAGACAGGTGCGTTGAGTGCCAGCGCCGTCTGGAGAAAAGATAACATCTTTGAAAAAGGCGCCGGTCAAGCTGTTTTCGCGCTTGTTTCTGCTGTTGGGGGCGGATCTTGCCTCCAAGCTGCTTGTGCGCGCGCTCATGTCTCCCGGGCAGTTCATCCGGGTGCTGCCTTTCTTTCATCTGGAATATGTGCGCAACCGCGGCATTGCGTTCGGCATCCTCGATGGTCATGCGGCAATCATTATTTTTGCCAGTTCGGTGGTAGTGGTCTTGCTGGCGCTGGCAGCTGTTACCCTGCGGAGCAGCAGCCGCTGGACCTGGGCATTTGCACTGCTGGGCGCCGGCAGCATCGGAAACCTGGCCGACCGCATCTGGTCGGGCAGCGTTACCGATTTTATCCGGCTGCCGTATTGGCCTGCTTTCAACCTGGCCGATGTATTCATCGTCGCCGGCGTGTTATTACTGGTCAAGGGCCTGTTGTGGCAGCAATGACGCAGATGGTGGATGGCAGATGGTGGATGGTTGATTAAACCATAACCCAAATTTTACCGGATAATGGATTTTGACATTGGATATCGGGCGAAACAGAAACCAACCAAATGAAATGCCGAATGCCGAATGAAACCCGAAACCCGCAGCCCGAAACCGGAAACCCGAAACCCAGAACCGGTAAACAGTCTCGCCGGGACGCAGAGGATGATTCGGGCGCGGCGCGGTTTTGGATAATCGTCGGCGCCGCCGGGGACAATGAGCGCCTGGACAGGCTGCTCTCCCGCGAGCCCCGGATCGGCTCCCGCGCCGCCGGGCAAAGACTGATAGCGGCCGGCCTGGTGCTTGTCAACGGCAGGCGTCAAAATAAAAACTTCCGCGTCCGCGCCGGCCAAACAGTGGAGGCGCTCCTGCCGCAGCAACCTGAGCAGCCGCTTGCCCCCGAGGCCATGGATTTAAGCATTTTCTTTGAAGACGATTTCCTGCTTATCGTTGACAAACCGGCCGGAGTCGTAGTCCATCCCGCCAGGGGCCATCAAAAGGGAACGCTGGTGCAGGGTTTGCTGTCTCACCGGATAACCGGCGGCGGTGAGCCGCGCCGGCCGGGCATCGTGCACCGCCTTGACAAGGATACTTCCGGCCTGCTGATAGTGGCCAAGGACGAGGAAACGCACCGGCGGCTGTCCCGGATGCTGGCAGCGCATAAGATTAACCGCACGTACCTCGCGCTTGTGCACGGCCTTTTTCAGGCCCGCTCCGGCACCGTGGAGGCGCCGCTGGCGCGCGACAGCCGTGACCGCAAGCGGATGTCGGTGGCCCGGGGGCGGGGCCGGGGAGCGGTGACGCATTTCGAGGTCCTGGGAACATGGCCGGAAGCGCCCGGCCGCCGTGGCGGCAAAAGCGGCCCGTCCCGGGGCACGGCCGTCCGGGGCGATATGGCTGCCAGGCGGGAGGCAGCCGGCGGTTTTTCCTTACTCGAGGTGAGGCTGGAAACGGGCCGCACCCACCAGATCCGCGTGCATCTGGCCGCTATCGGTCATCCTGTCGCCGGCGACAAGGTATATGGGCGCCGCCGCGACCCCCTGGCGGTGGGACGCCAGTTTCTTCATTCTGCCCGGCTTGAGTTCGCGCATCCCGTTAGCGGCGAAACTGTAGAGATTAGCTCACCTCTGCCCGCGGATCTGCAGGCGGTGCTGGACAAATTGGGAACCCGGATGCTGGATTCTGGACGCTGGACTTTGGATTAAACTATAAACTATAAACCGGATGCCGGATGCTGGATTAAACTATAACCCCATATAACCCCAATACCACAACTCCAAAAAACAAATTCTGGGAAGTATTTGACACCTGGTAAATAATCACTACAATCTTGGAAATTGGAAAACCGCAACCCGTAACCCGAAACCCAAAATCCGCAACCCGAAACGATCTAGGCCGGTCCTGAAACCGATGCGGCCGATTTGGCCAATTATGGAGGCTGCCCTGAAACTGCCCAGGCTAATAATTTCCGCTCCGCACCGGAGCTCTGGTAAAACCACGCTCAGCATCGGGCTCTGCTCTGCCCTGGGGCGCACGGGCCTTGATGTCCGGCCCTTTAAGAAGGGGCCGGATTTCATCGATCCCATGTGGCTGGGCGCCGCTGCCGGCCACACCTGTTACAATCTAGACCTGTTCATGATGGGGGAGGACCGCATCCGCGAGTCCTTTTATATAAACAGCAGGGGCGCCGACATGGCCCTGGTCGAGGGCAACATGGGGCTTTTTGACAGCATTGAAGTGGACGGCAAAGGCAGCACCGCCGACATGGCCCGCACCCTCGGCGCCCCGGTATTGCTGGTCATCAACTGCCGCAACATGACGCGCTCCGTGGCGCCGCTGATCCAGGGATTCACCAGATTTGAGCCAGATATCAAGTTCGCCGGCGTCATCCTCAACAAGGTGTCCGGCCCCCGGCACGAAGAGAAGCTGCGCCGGGTGATTGAGCGCTACTGCGACGTTGAGGTTGTTGGCGCCGTCCGCCGCCACCCCGAGATGGGCATCACCATGCGCCACCTGGGACTGGAGCCGGCCCGGGAAGCGCTGGCTTCGGCCGGGGTCATTGCCCAAATTGAAGAGACCGTTGCCGGCAGCGTGAACATTGAGAGCCTCCGGGCCATTGCTGCGGCTGCTCCTGATCTGCCTGACATCAGCGTCCCGGCCGGGGAGCGTCCGCCAGCGTCGGTGCGGCTGGGCGTGGCCCGGGACCGGGCCTTCACCTTCTACTACCCTGAGAACCTTGAGGCCCTGCGCGCCGCGGGAGCGGAGCTGGTTCCTTTTAGTCCCCTGAGCGATCCCACGCTGCCGGCCGGCCTGAGCGGGCTCTATATTGGCGGCGGCTTCCCGGAAGTTTTTATGAAACAGCTGGAGGAAAATGTGTCACTGCGCCGGGAGATCCGCAGCGCCGCTGATGGAGGCATGCCAATTTACGCCGAGTGCGGCGGCCTCATGTACCTGGCCAGGAAGATCATCTGGAAAGACAGGGCCGGGGAAATGGCGGGAGCGATTCCTTGCGATATTGTCATGCATGACAAGCCCCGCGGACACGGTTATGTCAGTCTCAGAACCACCGGTGCGAGAGGATGGTTTGCCCCCGGCATTGAGCTGAAAGGCCATGAGTTCCATTATTCAGAGGTTACCGCTCTGGACGGAGCGGATTTTGCCTATGATGTCCTGCGGGGCACAGGACTGGCCGGGGGCAACGACGGGATCGTTTATCACAACGTGCTTGCCTCTTATGCGCACCTGCACGCGCTGGGCTCGCCGGGATGGGCGGAGGGCTTTGTAAAGCGGATGCTGGAGGCTGGATCCCGGATGCTGGACAAGACCAAAAAATCAAACAAGTAACTTGACAAATAGAAAATAGTCGCCATAATTTTTGGAACTCGAAACTATGCCAGGCGTAGCTTCTCTAAAAGCTGAAGTAGCGCCAGCGTTGCTGGCTGCAGACCTTGACAGGGTCGCGCAGTTGGCGCTTAAAAACAAGCGCGTTTTTACCGTTCTGATTTCGCTGGCCTATAACAAGGAAAGCCTTATTGCCTGGAGGGCCATTGAGGCCATGGGGCTTGCAATTGGCGCCCTGTCGGAAAGGGATCCCGGCACCGCGCGCGGCATTATTCACCGCCTGCTCTGGACGGTGACTGAGGAATCTGGCGCCATCGGCTGGAGCACCCCGGAAATGCTGGCGGAAATCGTCATAAACAGCGCGGATCGCTTTCGTGACCTGGTGCCCATTATTATGTCTCTTTATGAAGAGCCGCCATTCATGCCCGGGGTTCTCTGGGCGATGGGCCGCCTGGCCGGCGCCGGTGTCAGCCTGCCGGCTGCGGCCGGCGCAATTGTTTCCGCGGGCCTTGACTCCCCCGACCCGGCTGTCAGAGGGATGGCGGTCTGGGCGGCGGCCTGCCTGGGCCGGCGGCAGATGCTGCCACAAATAAGCTCCTTGACCACCGATGCGGGCCAATTCCTGTTGTACCGCGGCCACGAGCTTGCCAATGTCAGGGTTGGTGCCCTGGCCCGTGAGGTTTCTTTAGGTTTGCAGGCAAAATAATCGTAAAACCCTCCGACGGAAAAATAGCGAAAAATAGCCGGACCCCCCTATTGACAAGGGAAGCTAACGGGTGTAGATTTCCTCTTGCGCCTATACCTTGCAAGGTATTAAAATCGTGTCGTGATAAACCAGAGTTGCCTTGACAGGCCTTTGGTCAGCAGATGGAGGCGTTGCTGATTGACACGCTTGGAGCCGGCGTGTTATCTTTCCGGGTGCTTTCGGGATTGGCAACAATAATGATGGTAGGCCTTTCCAAAATTCAGCACATAAGTTCGGGCTCTCTTAAGTGGAAAGCAACGAAAGGGAAGGAAGAATGAGCGGTTTAACATTGGTTTTTGGCCTGTTTTTCTACCTGTCGCTCGCGATTTTTCTCGTTGGTTTCCTGGCGAAAACCTGGAAGTATGCTTTTACACCGGCGCCGCTCAGGATTCCGCAGACGCCCGCCCCGGTGAGCGCCGCCGGCGTCCCGGTGAGAATGTTTCAGGAGGTAGTATTCTTCAAAAGCCTGTTCCGGGGGAACAAGCTTTTGTGGATTGGCGGTTACCTGTTTCATCTTGGCCTCCTTTTTGTTTTGGTTGAACACCTGCGCTTCATTATTGCTCCCGCCTCGTCGGTATTAAATACTCTCGTGACTTACGACCTTTATTCAGGTTTCGTTTTGCTGGCGGCGCTGACTTTCCTTTTGATTTTGCGGGTGGCGATCGACAGGCATCTTTATATCTCGCTTGCCAGCGACTACGCCCTGCTGCTGCTGCTGCTGGCAATTGCGTCCTCCGGCCTGCTGTCCAGATTTTGGGACGGCGGCCACATCCGGATGAATCTTCCCCAGATCAAGGCTTTCATCGGCGGGCTTGTCACCTTCAACAACATTGGCTCTGTTCCCACAAATAAGCTGTTCCTGATTCACTTTAGCCTGGTGATGCTGTTGTTGATATATTTCCCATTCAGCAAGCTGATGCATTCCGGCGGCCTGTTCTTTAGCCCCACGCGCAACCAGGTTGACAACCCTCGGGAGAAACGGTGGGTGACCCCGTGGGTAAAGACGCGGCCCACCGCCACCCTGCCGTCCTTGGAGCAGCAGGCGCCGGCGGCAGCGGCGGCGCCAGTGCAGGAGACCGCCGAGGTCGAGGGTTAGCGCCCAGCAGGCAAAGGTTGTAACCCGAAGCTTTTCAGACAAAGCTCGGATGGAAGCTCGCGAGGTTGAGACGACTGTGAGACCTCGGACAAAAACACAAGGAGGAAAAAATGAGTTTCGAGTTCAACGGCAAGACATATGAAACTGACGACGATGGGTACTTGGTCAACCTGGACGATTGGAACAAGGACGTGGCAGCCTACATCGCCGAGCAGGAAGGCGTCGAGATGACCGACGCGCATTGGGAGGTCGTCAATTTCCTCAGGAATTACTATCAGGAATACAGCATCGCGCCGGCAATCAAGATCCTCATCAAAGAGATGAAGAAAATGTTCGGCCCGGAAAAAGGCAACAGCGCTTACCTGTATAACCTCTATCCGGCCGGCCCGGCGCTGCAGGCCTGCAAGATCGCCGGCCTGCCGAAGCCGACCGGGTGCGTCTAGGCCGGCCGCTCAAACCAAGTATCCTGACAGGGGCAGTGAAAGGATAATCTGATATGGCAGAACCAGCTGCTGAGAAAACGCTGCTTGACATAATTACAGAGGCAGATACGGACAGGAACGTCAAGGGGCCGGAACTGACCGGAGAAATCAATGTTCCCCGCGTCGAAGAAGGCAGGATAGTCAAGGGGGTTCTGTCGGGCGCCAAGCCGTACGCCGCCAAGCCGGACATGATGACGGCGCTTGGTTTTCCGGACACGCTCGTTGACAACTGGGAAGAGGCGGCAGTGAAGCGGCTGGGCGAGTTGCTGGAAAAGTACAAGTCGCTTCAGGTTTACCTGGATATCTGTGTCAGGTGCGGCTCCTGCACTGACAAATGCCAGTTCTTCCTGGGCTCGGGCGACCCAAACAACATGCCTGTTGCCAGGGCGGAGCTGCTCAGGCGTGTCTACAAGAAGTACTTCACCACTGAGGGAAAGCTGTTTGGCAAGCTGGCCGGCGCCCACCGCCTCGATCTGAAGCTGCTGGGCGACTGGTACGCTTATTTTCACCAATGCTCGCAGTGCCGCCGCTGTTCGGTTTTCTGCCCTTACGGAATCGACACCGCCGAGATCTCGATGGCGGCGCGCGAGGTCATGAACGCGATCGGCCTGGGGCAGAAGTACACCGACATGACCATCGGCAAACTGCTGGAGATTGGCAACAACCTGGGCATGAACCCGAAGGCGCTGGTCAATACGCTGGAGTCAATCGAGGAAGATATCGAGGAAGAAGACGGAGTGCCGGTGAAGCTGCCGCTGGATGTCGAGGGGGCGGACATTCTGCTGGTTACCCCGTCGGCCGACTTTTTTGCCAGCCCTCACGTCGAATCCCTCATCGGTTACGCCAAGGTTTTCCATCAGGCCGGCGCCAACTGGACGCTGAGTTCCGCCGCCTCTGAGGCCGGCAACTTCGGCATGTTTATTGGCAACTACACGCTGATGCAAAAAGCGGCGACGCGCATCCACAACGCCATCGAGCAGATCAGGCCCAAGCGCCTGGTTGTGGGCGAATGCGGCCACGCCTGGAGAATCGCCTATTCATTCTGGAACACGCTCATCGGCCCCTTTGATTCCCTGGATCCAAAATATCCGGCGCCCCAGCATATCTGCGAGTACACCTATGACTTGATCAAGCGCGGCGCCATCAAGTTAAACAAGGAAGCCAACGACGAGTTTACGGTCACTTTTCACGATTCCTGCAATGTTGCCCGCGCCTCACGGATGGGCAACCGCCCCGGCGGCCAGTTCACAATTCCGCGGGAGCTGATCAAGGCATCATGCAACAAGTACGTTGAGATGGACCCGGAAACCACAAAGGAAAAGACATTCTGCTGCGGCGGCGGCGGCGGCCTGCTCACCGACGAGATCATGGAGACCCGTGTTGCCGGCGCCATGCCCAGGATGCAGGCCCTGCATGCGGTGATGAAGAGTGACGGCGTTAATTTCATGGCGCTTATCTGCGCCATCTGCAAGGCTCAGTTTACGGCAGTCTTGCCCAGATACGGAGTTCCCATGGATGTGGCCGGCGGCGTCCACCAACTGGTCGGCAGGGCGATAGAACTGGGGGCGAAAGAATGAAAGCAAAGGCGGCGGTTGCGTTCATCGTTTTCCTGATCATTTTGATGTTGCCATTTATAATTAACGCGTCCGGCGGGCACTTGTTCCAAGGCTCCGGCAGGCCGGCGCTCGATACCAGCGTCTCCGTGCAGTACGGGCAGCAGATCCCGCCGCTGGAGATGATGCAGGATCACATGAACCATTTTGGCGTTTTTACTCAAGAGGGGCTGACTCCGAAGAATTGTTTGTTGTGCCACAAGGACAGGGCGAATTTCTGCGATAAATGTCATGGTTACGTGGGGGCCAGTCCGTCGATTGATTAGGTTGATCAGGCGGTCGCTTTTCGCTGCAAACGGTCTTCCCCGTAAAGCGTTCAGTAAACCCTGTTGCCAGCCCCGAAGACAATGCGTTCAGCTGTAAAAATCGCCGGATGTTAGATGCAGCATAAAATAAAAAGGAGGAGCAAATGGCAGACGATTTAAACACTCCACTCTTGGATGAGCTGGAAAAAGGTCCCTGGCCCAGCTTCGTCAAGGACATCAAGAGCCTGGCGGGAAAGAAAGAAATGGCCAAAGATCTGCTGCGCCAGCTGGAGAAGTCCTATGAGGACAAACGCGGCTACTGGAAGCATGGTGGCCTTGTCGGCGTCATGGGTTATGGCGGCGGCGTCATTGGGCGCTACTCAGCCCTGCCGGATGAGTTCCCCGGCGTTTCACATTTCCACACGTTGCGCGTCAACCAGCCCTCGGGCTGGTTTTACACAACCGAGGCGCTTAGGGAGATCACCAAGATCTGGGACGAGCACGGCTCCGGCCTGACCAATATGCACGGTTCCACCGGCGACTTGGTTCTGCTGGGAACCCGCACCGAGGAGCTGGAGCCGACTTTCCGCGCCCTGACTGAAAAAGGCTGGGACTTGGGCGGTTCCGGTTCCGACCTGCGCACGCCAAGCTGCTGCGTCGGCCCGGCCCGCTGCGAGAACGCCTGCTTTGACACGCTGGCGATTAATTATAATCTCACCCATCAGTATCAGGACGAGCTGCACCGTCCCATGTTCAATTACAAGTACAAGATCAAGATCTCCGGCTGCCCCAATGACTGCACGGCGGCAATCGCCCGCTCTGACATGGGCATCATCGGCATCTGGAAAGACGATATCCAGGTCGACGCCAAGGCTATGGCCGAGTATGTCGACTCCGGCATGGACATCCAGGGCCTGGTGGTGGAGAACTGCCCCACCGGCTGCATCGGGATGGACGGCAAGGAGATCAACATTGACAACAGCAACTGTGTCAAGTGCATGCATTGCATCAATGTGCTGCCCAAGGCCCTCAGCCCCGGCAAGGAGCGCGGCGCCGCCATTACTTTGGGCGCCAAGGCCCCGATCGTCGAAGGGGCGCTGTTCGGGTCAGTCATCATTCCTTTTATGAAGATAGAGGAGCCCTTTGAAGAAATGCACGACCTGATCGAGAGGATCTGGGAATTCTGGGATGAGCACGGCACCAGCCGTGAGCGCATCGGCGAGTTCATCGAGCGCGTCAGCCTGGCGACATTCCTGGAAGGCATCGGTGAAAAGCCGCTGCCGCAGATGATCAAGGCTCCGCGCGACAACCCCTACGTCTTCTACGAAGAGTATTTTGCGGAAGAAGGTGAAGGCGGGAAATAACCGGCTTTAGATTAGGCTCCCCGGCGCCGTCCGGCGCGGGCGGCCGTGATCCGAACCTAGACTTTATAGGAGGAATGGAATGGCAACTGAAGTTGAAAGAAAAACAGATATCGGCCCGCCAAGTTACGAGCAGTTTCTGCATCCCATCATCAAGGAGAACTACGGCAAGTGGAAGTACCACAACAACCTAGGGCCCGGCGTGCTGGAGCATGTGGGCGAGACGGGCTCCATCTTTACGGTGAGGGTGTCTTCTCCCCGGCTGGTTTCCACCAATTTCCTGAACATGATCATGGATCTGGCCGACAAATACTCGGATGGCTATTTCCGCTTCACCAGCCGCAACAACATCGAGTTCCTGCTGGCGAACAAGGATAACATCGAGCCGCTGAAGCAGGAAGTTGAGGCAAATGGCCTGCTGGTAGGCGGCACCAACAACGCCATCTCCAACATTGTCCACACCCAGGGCTGGGTGCATTGCCACTCGGCTGCGACCGATGCCTCCGGGCTGGTTAAATCAGTAATGGACGAGCTGGCCGAGTATTTCACGTCTGAGAAGCTGCCGGCCAAGCTGCGCGTGGCTGTGGCCTGCTGCCTGAACATGTGCGGCGCCGTGCACGCCTCCGATATCGCTATCCTCGGCGTCCACCGGACTCCCCCGAAGATCGACAATCAGACCTTGCCAAACCTGTGTGAGATTCCCACCACCGTGGCTTCCTGTCCCAATAACGCCATCCGGCCCACTTCTATTGAGGGCAAGACCACAGTCAAGGTGGATGAAGACAAGTGCATGTATTGCGGCAACTGTTATACGGTTTGCCCGGCGATGCCGCTGGCTGATCCTTTGAACGACGGCGTCTCAATCTGGGTTGGCGGCAAGATCTGCAACGCCAGAAGCGAACCGATGTTCACCAAGCTGGCAATTCCCTACCTGCCGAACAATCCGCCGCGGTGGCCGGAGGTTACCAGCGCTGTCAAGAAAATTGTTGAGATCTATGCCGACAACGCCAAGCCCTACGAGCGCGTGGGCGAGTGGATCAACCGGATTGGCTGGCCGAGGTTCTTTGACATGTCCGGCATCGAGTTTACCAAGTATCATCTCGATGACTTCCGGCACGCCGGCACGACCTACAGAAGGTCTCTACACAACAGGTATTAGGACGAGGAGGTTCTAAAAAATGGCAATTCCGGTGGAGCAGCTGGCGGACGAGATGTACGAGATCGTCAAGGAGAGCGCCGGCGTTAAAAAGCTGAAAGGCGGCGACCTCACCAAGGCGATGGTTGCCAAGTACGGCGATGATGTTTCCCGTGCCGACGTCAAGGCCGCGATCAGGGTGCTGATTGATTCCGGCCGCTGCGTCTATGGTTATTTTGGTGGAAGCTCGATAGAGCTGCCGCACACGGAAGCTGCAGAGAACCAGTAACCGGCCGGGCGCCAGGCGCGCCTGCCCGTGAGGCCCGGCGCGGCCCGGTTCTGAACCGGTCCGCGGCAGAGTTTGGGATCCAAAGGAGAAACATATGGCGGTAGTACTAAAGACAAGAAAAAGGGAGATTGGCGCCGCAACTTACAGCCGCGGCCGCGAGGGGTCGCACTTGAGGCCGAGCTACGCCGCCAAGACCCCGCCCTGCCAGGATGCATGTCCCAGCGACAATGACATCCGCGGCTTTCTGACAGCCATTGCTCAGGGCGAAGATAACGGCCTGTCGATGGAAGCGGCGACCGAGAAAGCCTGGCGGCTGCTGACGGAGACAAACCCGCTTCCGGCAGTGCTGGGCCGGGTGTGTCCGCATTTCTGTGAGACGGACTGCAACCGGCAGTTTAAAGATGAGGCGGTCTCGATTAACCAGATCGAACGCTTCATCGGCGACTTCGGCATCAGCAAAAAGCTGGCCCATGAAAAGGCCGGGGACGAGACTCACAGTGAGAAAGTGGCGGTCGTCGGCTCGGGGCCGGCCGGCCTGTCATGCGCTTTCCAGCTGGCGCGGCGCGGTTATCCGGTCACGGTTTTTGAGGCGTTTCCCAAATCCGGCGGCATGCTCCGCTACGGCATCCCCAGCTACAGGCTGCCGGAAGATATCCTGGACGCGGAAGTGGCGGCGCTAGAAGCCCTGGGGGTCGAGATCAAGTACAGTACCCGCATCGGCGAGGATGTCTCGATAGACGAAATCAAGAAAGATTATGACGCCGTCTTCCTTGGCATTGGCGCCCACGAGGGCTGGAATCTCGGCATCCCGGGAGAGGAAGGCGAGGGCGTCATGAACGCCGTTGAGTTCCTCAACAAGGTTAACTCCGGTGAGGACGTTGACGTCAAAGGCAAGAAGATGCTGATTATCGGCGGCGGCAACAGCGCCGTTGACGCGGCCCGTGTTTCACTGCGCATGGGAGCCGAGCCACAGATCGTCTACCGCCGCACCAGGGACGAGATGCCGGCCGAGGTTGAAGAGATTGAGGATACCGAGGCTGAAGGCATTCACATCGAGTTCCTGGCGGCTCCGGTCGAGGTTATCCGCGAGGGCGGCAAGATTACCGGCCTGAAAGTGCAGAAGATGGAGCTGGGCGAGCCCGACGAGAGCGGCCGCCGCCGGCCGGTGCCGGTCGAGGGCTCCGAGTTCACCATCGAGGCCGACATGGTGCTGCCCGCTATCGGCCAGGGTCCCCAATTTGGCGGCATGGATGCGTTCAAGGACGAGAAGGGCTGGATTACAGTGGATGAGGCCACCGGCCAGACCGCTGAGGAAGGCGTTTATGCCGGTGGCGACGTCACTAACCGGCTGGGCACGGTCACGGAGGCGATTGGTCTGGGCCGCAAGGCGGCCGAAGCCATCGATTATCATATCCGCGGCGAGGAGATGCCGAAAGCTTATCCGCCACCGGTTGCCAAGTTTGACAAGATGGCGGCCAGTTATTACTCGCCCGCCGACAGGGCCCAGAAGGTCCAGCTTGCGGCCGATAAGCGCGGGAGCAGCTTCGATGAGGTTGTCTCAACGCTGCAGGAGGAAGTGGCGCTGGAGGAGACCAAGCGCTGCATGAGCTGCGGCATGTGCTTTGATTGCGGCAACTGCTATTCCTTCTGCTCGTACAATGCGATCAAGAAAGTGGCTCCGGAAAACCGCAGCCACGATCATGAGTTCTACAAGTTCTATCTCGATACCTGCGTCGGCTGCGCCAAGTGCGCCGAGGAGTGCCCCTGTGCCTATATTGACATGAGTTAGTTTCTTTGCCATATATGTGCTGTTTTTGCGGGGCCGCCCTTGCGGGCGGCCCCGCTCTGTGTCAGCCACAGGCTTTTCGTAGGCACAGTCAACGGGGCCCTAGTTTCAAATTCTCCCGGTGCGGATAAATTAGTTATCAGCTTGCGGACCGGCACAGGCTTTTAGGTAGGCACAGGCTTTTAGGTAGGCACAGGCTTTTAGCCTGTGCACACACGGACTTCGCAAACAACAAAAGGAGCATTCGTGCCAGACAATGAACTGAAACTGCCCCTGCTTGACCAGCTTGAGGAGGGCCCTTGGCCCAGTTTTGTCAAGGACCTGAAAGAACAGGCGGCCCGGCGGCCCCAGGTGGGCCAGCTGCTTGAGCAACTGGAGCAATCGTATGAGAACCGCTGGGATTACTGGCGCGGCACGGCCATCAACGTGCCCGGCTACGGCGGCGGCATCATCGCCCGCTATTCAGACTTGGGGGAAAAATTTCCCCAGGTGGCGCAGTTTCACACGATTCGCGTGATCGAGTCCCCGGGCTTTGTCTACTCTGCTGATGCGCTTCGGCAATTGTGCGACATCAGCGAAGAGTACGGCGCCGGCATCATGCAGCTGCACGGCATGACGGGGGACATCCTCCTGCTCGGATACGACAATGAGAAAATGATGGATGCTTGCGAGGCGCTGATGGACAATGGCTGGGACCTGGGCGGCTCCGGCAACGGCATGCGCACCATTCCCTGCTGTATCGGCCCCGCGCGCTGCGAGATGGCCTGCTACGATACGCTCATGTTGACCAAATATCTGACAGACAAGTACATTGGCTACCTGCACCGCCCGGAGTTCCCTTACAAGTTCAAGTTCAAGCTGTCCGGCTGCGGCAATGACTGCGCCAACTCAGTCAGCCGCTCCGACATGCCTGTTATCGGCACCTGGCGCGACGATATTCAAGTTGACCAGGAAGCAGTGACCAGGTTTGTGAAAGAGATGGGGCAGGAATGGGTGATCGGAAACGTCACCAGCCGCTGTCCCACCCGCTGCATTCACCTGAACGGCGATCAGATTGAGATTGATAACCGCAACTGTGTACGTTGCATGCACTGCATAAATGTGATGCATCTGGCGCTGGCTCCCGGCAAGGACCGCGGCGCCACCCTGCTGATCGGTGGCAAGCGCACCGTCCGCAGCGGCGACATGGTCGCATCCGTGCTGGTGCCGTTCCAAAAGCTGGATTCTGATGGGGCATACCGGGCATTCTCCGGCATTGTCGAGCGCATCTGGGACTTTTGGGGCGAGCACGGCAACGAGCACGAGCGCGTGGGCGAGTTCATCGACCGGGTGGGACTGGGGACGTTCCTGGACGGCGTCGGCCTTGAGCCTGATCCCCAGATGGTGGCCAACCCGCGCAGCAACCCCTTTATCAAGTTTGAGGAATATGCTGCCCCCCGCCTGGATGGCGAGCCGCACAAGGCCGCCAATGTCCTTAACCGCGAGCCTGACCGCGAAGAAGATTACGAGGGGGAACAGCCTTGAACGCTAAAAAGCCGCTGGCGCCGCGCGACAACGGGGCCCCCGATTACAAGAATTATCTGCACCCGGCCATGGAGCGCAATTACGGCCGCTGGAAATATCACCGCGGCATCAGGCCGGGCGTGTTCGTCCATGTCTCGGATAGCGGCGAGTCCCTCTACACCGTCCGCGCTGGCTCGCCCCGCATGTTAAGCGCGCCGCTGCTGCGCCGCGTCTGCGATATTGCCGACAAGTTTTGCCAGGGGCGGCTCCGCTTCACCAGCCGCAATAACATTGAGTTCCAGGTGGAGAAGGAAGAAGACATCCAGCCGCTGATAGACGAGATCGGCCGCGTGCTGCGGTTTCCTGTCGGCGGCACCGGCCGCTCCTTCCACAATATCATTCACACGCAGGGGTGGCTGCACTGCAATCTGCCGGGCACCGACGCCGCCGGCGTGGTCAAGTCGCTGATGGACTTGTTTTATGAAGAATTTACGCACGAGAATTTCCCTCAACGGGTCAAAGTGTCAACATCATGCTGCACGATCAACTGCGGCGGCCAGACCGACATCGCCGTCAACCTCCAGCATCATCATCCGCCGGCAATTGACCACGTTACCATCAACCGCTGCGAGCTGCCCAAAGTAATCAGCATCTGCCCCGTACTGGCCATCCGGCCGGACCGGACCGGCGGCCGGGACACGGTGGAGGTCGTGGAGGAGAAATGCATGTACTGCGGCGCCTGCCATGCCCAGTGCCCGGCCCTGGAGATCCGCGACGGCGACACCGACACGCTCTCGATCTGGGTCGGGGGCAAGTCGGCCAGCACCCGCGGCGGCCCTTCTTTCATGCGGCTGGCGACCTGGGGCCTTCCCAATAATCCTCCCCGCTGGCCGGAAGTGGGAGACGCCGTGCGGCGCATCCTGAAAGCATACCAGGCCGGCGCAAATGAGTACGAGCGGGTTGGCGAATGGATCGGCCGCATCGGCTGGAAAAATTTCTTTGCCGAAACGGGTTTTGAGTTTACCAAGTACCACATTGACAGCTACCGCTGGGCCCGCACCACTTTCAACACTTCGGCGCATGTCAGGCTTTAGCGGCTGGGCGGAGGCGTCAGGGTGAGCATCAGCGGACCGTCGCGCAGCGTCAGGCTCAGGTCTCCGGACCCGTCTGAGGCCTATCCCGTTCAGGACAACGATAACTTCGAGTGCGCGGTCTATGTGCGCCGCGAGCCGCCCTGCAAGCACGCCTGCCCCAGCAGCGAGGACGCCCGCGGCTATCTTACCCAGATCGCCCAGCGGCAGCTGTTTGGCCGCAGCCTTGAGGAGTCGCTTGACAATGCCTGGCATGTTCTTACCGACCACAATCCCTTTCCGGCGGTGCACGGGCGCGTCTGCCCGCATCCCTGCGAGGACGCCTGCAACCGGCAGTTTAAAGACGAGCCGCTCGCGATTCACAATCTGGAAAGGCACATCGGCGATCACGGCATTGAGCGGGGGCTTAAGCTGCGCATGCTTACGGATGAGAAAAAAAACCAGCAAGTAGCCGTGGTCGGCTCCGGCCCCTCCGGCCTTTCCTGCGCCTACCAGTTGGCCAGGAGGGGTTACAAAGTGACCGTTTTCGAAGCGGCGCCGGAGCCGGGCGGCATGCTCAGGTTCGGCATTCCTGATTACCGTATGCCCAAGGATGTCCTAGAGGCGGAAGTCGACAGGATATTTGCCCTTGGCATCGACATTAAGCTGAACGCCCGCGTTGGCGCGTATATCTCGCTGGACTGGCTCAGGGATGAATTTGACGCCGTTTACATCGCTGCCGGTTTGCACCATAGCATCGGTATGAACATAGAAGGCGAGAATCTCCCCGGGGTGATGACGGCGATTAGTCTGCTCAAGTGCCTGAACAGTGGTGAGAAGGTTGACATTGGTTCTCACACGTTAGTGGTTGGCGGCGGCAACTCCGCCGTCGATGTCGCCCGGGCCTGCCTCAGGCTCGGCTCAAGCGTAGAACTGGTCTACCGGCGCACGCGCGCGGAAATGCTGGCGCTGGCGTCCGAGATTAATGGGGCCATGGAAGAAGGCGTCAGGTTCACCTTCCTGGCTGCGCCCGAAAAGATTACTGCCGCCGGCGAGGCTGCCGGACGCCGCCTGGTGATGACATGCGTCCGCATGCAGCTGGGGGCGCCGGACGCCTCCGGCCGCCGCCGGCCCCTTCCAATTGAAGGCTCAGAATTTGAGCTTGCGGCCGATACTGTCATCCCGGCCATCGGCCAGGAGGCAGATCTTGGCGGCATGGACGCTTTGGCGGCAGCCTCAGGCTGGGTGGAGGCCGGTCCGGCAGGCGCAACTTCTTTAAAAGGCGTGTTTGCCGGAGGCGACATGCTGGGCCCCGGCGTCGCCACCATGGCCGTGGGCGCCGGCCGCAGAGCAGCCCGCGCCATTGATGCCTACCTCAAGGGCAGGGAGTATGTGCTACCGTATGCGCGCCGGCCAATCGGTCCTGAGAGCATGAAACTTGGGTACTACGACTCCGCCGGGCGCCATCAGGAAAAATCATTGCCCTTAAGCGAGCGCACCGGCAGCCGCGAGGTCAACTTGCCACTGCCGGCCGCCGACGCCGTTGACGAAACCGGCAGGTGCATGAGCTGCGGCCTCTGCTTCACCTGCGACCGCTGCCGCGTCTATTGCCCGACCCATGCCATCAGCCGCGATCTGACCCAGCCGCTGGGCAGGGTCATGTTTACCGATTACACAAAATGCATTGGTTGTCATATTTGCGCAGACTGCTGCCCCTGCGGTTATATTGAGATGGGAATGTGACTGATGCCTGCGCAGGCTTGGTAGATGGCAGGCTTTTACGTATAAGATAGGTAGATGGCAGGCTTTCCAGCCTGCCTTTGGGCGGGTTTATCTACGCAAAGAGAAGTCCTCATCTGCACAGGCTAAAAGCCTGTGCCTACCGTCCTATCTTCGGCCATTTGACAGTGACTCTGCCTCATTATACGATAGCGCGCGGGGGTGCGAGGCTGGTGTTTCTCCGGATCTCTTTTTCATTTGAGGTGCAGCTTGTCGCACCTCGTTACCGCCCGCCAATTTATTCAGGAAGGAGTGACGCACTTTGAAATTCGGAATACTGATTACCGAAGGTCCCTACCAGCATGAGGCTTCCGATTCCGCCTACCAGTTCGCCAAGGCTGCCCTGGCCAAGGGTCATGAAATCCTGCGTGTGTTCTTTTATCAGGACGGCGTGCTTAACTCGACGAAGCTGATGGAGCCGCAGGCAGACGACCGCCACATCCAGAAACAGTGGTCGGCGCTGGCAACCGAGAACGGCATTGAGTTTATTGTCTGCGTTGCCGCCGCCAAGCGGCGCGGCATCAACGACACCGTTACGGCGGAAGGCTTCAAGATCGGCGGCCTGGGGATGCTGACCGAGCTTGCCATTGAAGCAGACCGTGTAGTCGAGTTTAGAGCCTAGAAGGGAGTGAGCCGCATGAACGAAGAAATGGAAGAAAATGAAGAAGTGGCCAAATTGATGATTGTTTTTCGCAGCGCTCCTTATGGTTCCATTTACGCATTTGAAGGGCTGGAAAACGTGCTCATCATGGCTGCTTATGACCAGGATATCAGCGTCCTCTTTATCGACGATGGCGTCTACGCCATCAAGAAAGGGATGGACACCACCGCTACCGGCATCAAGAACTTTTCGCCAACCTTCAAGGCAATGGAAGCCTATGACATTGAAAAAGTTTTCATTGACCGGACTTCAATGGAGGCCCGCGGCCTGAAGTTGGAAGACCTGGTTGTTGAGCCCGAAGTAATTGAGTCGGATGCAGTGGAAAAGATGATGGAGGAACAGAAGAACTTCTTCATGTTCTAGCCCTGAAAGGAGCAACATGCTTCACCTTATTAATGAATCGCCCTTTGAGTCAAATTCACTTGATGACTGTCTGAAATATGCTGCCAAGGGATCGCCGATTCTCTTCTTTGAGGACGCCATCTATGGCGCCATGGCGGGAACGTCTCTGGAGGAGAAAATAAAGATGGTTCTGGCTGACCACGATGTTTATGTCCTCAAGGAAGACCTGGCCATGCGCGGCGTCGATCAGCTTGTTACCGGCATGAAGGAAGTTGACTACCCGGGTTTCGTGGGGCTGGTTGAGGAGCACAAAACAGCTTCGTGGTAAAAGGCCTAGCCGTCCTTTAGCTCCCGCCGCAGCAAGGGCAATAGTATCTCATTTGCTGTGTCAACGATCTGCTTGTAGAGCCCGCCACAGCGCCGGGAGCTGGAAAACAGCTTTTCGCGCAGCGGCAGGATAGCGGGATCGCTGCTTTTTAGCGGGCTTAAGGGGCCATTGTTGATGGCAAACCGCTCCAGCATCAGCAGCCGGCGGGCATCGGCAGTAAAAGAAAGCGTCATCTCCCTGAGGGCTTGAAGCCGGCCGAGGCCGGCGCTGCTTGAGTCTGGAAACTGCGCGGTCAACTGGCTGATTTTATCTGTCATGGCAAAAAGCGTTGAGTACTCGATTCCTCTGACGCCCCGCCGCCATTGCAGGATTGGCCTGGTCCGCCAGCGCCAGAGGAAATTCAGGCAGCCAAATTCAATCAAGCCGGAGATTAACTGGTGGATCTCGGCTGCAATGGCGGCGGCGGGGTTTTGCTCCGGCTTCGGATCTCCAGACAATTTGCCGCCCGGCGCCGGCCCCGACGGCGTGGCCCCGCGCGCGGCCTGTTTTCCAGCGCTCAGGTAGCGCAGCGCATTTAACAGGACCTCGTGGCCACGAGGGTCGGCCGGGGTTTCAAAATGAAGATATGAAAGCAGCACTTTGCCGCTGCCGGCTCCGGTCTCAATTACCGCCGGCTCGTTCTTCAGCCGCGCCGGATTGAGGTTGATGCCGTAACTCTTCTCCCACCTGTTCCAGTCGGCATCCGCCGTAACCGGGATGTCCGTCACATACGAAGCGCCCGCCTCGGGCTTGCCGTAGCTCGCCAGGATTCTCACCGGATGGTTTTCGTTAAGAGCAAACTGTCCCGGCCACCAGGCGTAAAAGGCGCTGCCGCCGGGAACGCCATGCCACAGCGGATGGGTTTTTTCTTTCAGATTAAGATGAATCAGGCCGCTAAAACTGGGCACTCTGACAGTTGAAGGCAGGCGGCCCAGATGGGCCAGGCCCAGCCCACTGGCGTGCGTCAGCGCCAGCCCGGCGCCGCCACAAACCCCGAGATAACCGCCGCCTGCTTCAACGAAGCTGCGGATCTGGCGGGCCCCATCCTTGCCCAGCGCCTCCATCTTGTCGCTGGCCCAGCCGCCGGGAACAAAGACGATGTCAAAATCCTGCAGGCGGCCCAGGCGCACGTCTGCCGCAGCCAGCAGCTTGAAATCAACCCGTAGCCGACGCAGAGTGTCAAAGGCAATCAGCCCCCACAGGAACGATTGGTCCCAAAACACTGCAATTTTAGCAAGATTATTCGCCATGTCGCCCGCAGCCGAATTTTACACCCTTTTTACGCTTACATAAGATTCTGCTAACAGCCCCTGTCCATAATAAATTCTGTTACACCGGAAACCAGTGGCGACGCCACGCCACTGGTTTCCACGATATTTCCCCCCAAATCTTGACACCGCCCAAAACATTCACTGGGCAGCGCTGCGAACAACTTTTGAGACAGATTCTAATGCTTTTGCTGCGAATCCCGAAACACTGGTAATCTTCTTCTGTCCCGGGTAAATGAAAGCAAACCGGATGCTGGACTATGGGTCCTGGATGCTGGAGAAGATCAAAAATGATCAGGCGGGTTCTTTCAGGATTGCCGTAATGTTATGCTGAGCGCTTGCAGTAGTTTCCGATGGCGGAACGAATCAGGTGAGGAGTTCCATTGACCGATAAAAAGCAAACCCGCGCGGCGTCCGGCGCGGGCATGTCAGGCGCCGGCGCAAAAGCGGATCCACCCGTTCACGCGGCGAGCATCAGCGGCGAGGCAATTGAGATCCTCATGCACGAGAAGCGCCGCTTTGAGCCGCCTCCCGGGTTCAGCCGGGACGCGCATATCAGGAGCCTGGAGGAGTACCAGCAGCTCTACGACCGCTCGATGACGGACCCCGAGGGGTTCTGGGCCGAAATGGCCGAGCAGAACCTGCACTGGTTCCGCCACTGGGACAAGGTGCTTGAATACGACTTTGACCGGCCGCAGGTGGCCTGGTTTATCGGCGCCCAGATCAACGTCTGTTACAATTGCCTCGACCGCCACTTGACAGGGGAAGGCCGTCACAAGGCAGCCATCGTCTGGGAATCTGACAGCGGCGAGTACCGCACCTTCACCTATGGTCAGCTCGCCCTTGAGGTCAACCGCTTTGCCAATGTGTTGCGCAAACATGGGGCCGGCCGCGGCGACCGTGTCAGCATTTATCTTCCCATGATCCCCGAACTGGCAATTGCCATGCTGGCCTGCGCCCGCATCGGGGCCATCCACAGCGTTGTTTTTGGCGGCTTTAGCGCCGGCTCGCTGGCGGACCGCATCCGCGATTGCGGCGCCTGCATGCTGGTCACATGTGACGGCGGCATGCGCGGCGGCAAGGTGGTGCCCATGAAGGCGCATGCCGATGAGGCCCTCCGCAGCTGCCCCACCGTTGAAAAGGTGATCGTCGCCGAGCGCCTGGGCGGCCGGGCCACAGCTATGGAAGAGGGACGCGATTCGTGGTGGCGCGATGAAATGGAAGCCGACGACGTTGACGATTATTGCCGGCCGCAGGAGCTGGATGCCGAGGATCCGCTGTTTATTCTTTACACCAGCGGCTCCACCGGCGCTCCCAAGGGAGTGCTGCACACCAGCGGCGGCTACCTCCTCTATGCTCATTTGACATTCAAGTGGATATTTGACTATAAACCCGGCGACCTCCATTTCTGCACGGCCGACGTTGGCTGGATCACGGGGCATACATATGTCGTTTACGGCCCGCTTAGCAACGGCGCCACTTTATTGATGTTTGAGGGCGTGCCTGCTTACCCCGGGCCGGACCGCCTCTGGCGGATCGTGGACAAACATCAGGTGAGCATTTTTTACACGGCGCCCACGGTCATCCGGTCGCTGATGCGTGAAGGCGCGCACTGGGTGGAAAAGCACCCGCTGAAAAGCCTGCGGCTGCTGGGCAGCGTTGGCGAGCCCATCAATCCCGAGGCCTGGATGTGGTACTTTGAGAATGTGGGCCACGGCCGCCTGCCTATTGTTGACACCTACTGGCAGACCGAGACCGGCGGCATCATTATCACACCGCTTCCCGGTGCGATGACGATGAAACCGGGTTCGGCCAGCCGGCCCTTTCCGGGAGTCGCACCCCAGGTTGTCAGGCGGGACGGCTCGCCGGCGCCACCCGGCGAAGGTGGCTACCTGGTGGTGGACAAACCCTGGCCGGGAATGCTGCGCGGCACTTATGGCGACCCGGAGCACAAGCGGGTGAAGGAAGTTTATTTCGAGAAGTTCCCGGGAAAATATTTCACCGGGGACGGCGCTGCCGTCGACGCCGAAGGGGATTACTGGCTATTGGGGCGCATCGACGACGTTGTCAATGTCAGTGGCCACCGCCTGGGCACGGCTGAGATCGAGTCGGCGCTGGTGTCGCAAGAAAGCGTGGCCGAGGCCGCCGTCGTTGGATTCCCGCATGAGGTCAAAGGCAGCGGCGTCTATGCTTTTGTTGTCTTGCGCCAAGGATATGACGGCAGCGACGATATGCGCAGGGTGCTGGCGGCGCACGTGGCAAGTGAGATCAGCCCCATTGCCAGGCCGGATAAGATTGAGTTTGTCAGCGGCCTGCCAAAGACCCGCAGCGGCAAGATCATGCGCCGCATCTTAAGGAAAGTGGCGGCCGGCGAGACGCAGGATCTGGGCGACACCTCCACTCTGGCCGACCCGGAGGTGTTGGATGAGATCGTTGCCGAGAGGCTGTGACTATTGGCTCACGCCGGGAGTCGGCACAATCTCCGTGTGAGACTTGACGAAACTGCCCGAGCCCGAATCCCAGGTCCAGGTAATGTTCTGGAGATTGCTGGGGCAGCAATTGGGTTCTCCGGCGGCGTAGACCGGCGAAGTCTCAATCAGGCTGGCGCCGTCGGGCCCCAGCTTTACCTGGCCGTGGCTGATGCCGGTCCGTTGCAGCAAAGCTTTAAGATCGCCATTGCTTATGGTAAAGATATAATAGTCGAGCGTGGCGTCGCTGCCGACCTGCCGCACCTGAACGATCGCCTGGTCGTTGTGGCCGCTGCCGGTAAAGTCATGGTAATTCACGGACTCGATGAACCCCTTTTGCTGTGCGCCGGGTGAATTTGCATCGGGCGCCACCCCCAGCATCGTTGGCCAGTCGACGCTGTGGAGATCCGAAACTTGCGGAACATCGCTGCGCTGATGCCCCTGGCCGGGGACGGAAGCGGTTGTATTTGCGGCTGGCACGGTCACGGTTTTAGTGACCGTCTCTGTGGCCGCCAGCTGCGGCGCCGGGTTCTCGCCGCCGCGGCTGCGGGCAAGCAAAAGGATGGCGCCCGCGGCTGCGAATATGGCGATGATGGCCGTGATGATCAGAACCCTGGATTTGACAGACGATTTCACCTCTCCCGCGCCCCGACCTTCCGCAGATCCCTGCCGGTCGACGGTTGTTGCTCGTTTTCAGACTCTTTCATTTGTTTTTTCCATTAGGTTTCATCCAATTTGCCCAGGATGACAAGAAGAATATCATTCTCAGGACCCGCAGGCGCCGAAGAATCTGGGTTTTCAAACCGTGAACTTTCGGCTTCACCTCAGAGATTGCTCGAGCAAAGCGAATGGAATGACAACATTCCTGAGCAACTGTATGATCAGTTTTTCCATTATCTTGTGATTTTTTGCCTGGTTTTTCTTGAGTATGGATATCATTTACACGACATTTGACAGATCCGACGAACCTGTTGCCTCATTAAAAAATCTACTTGAACGGGCTTATCATTGCCTCACCAATAATCTACTCGAAAGGGGTTGTGGTTTTTCCCGAATTGACTGATAAACGCTTACGGTGTAAAATAATGTTTTCTTTTGCAACTATTTAATAAGTTGTTTTTGTTGTTTAAATGTAACAGGGATGGAGGTTGAGGGGAATGAAGCCTTTTCGACACAACAGGATAAGCGCACTGTCGTCATTTTTTGTTTTTACCCTTTTTTTGCTGGCGCTGGCCCCGCCGGCATTTGCCGCCACAGTCAATTCGAGCACAACTTTTCACATTAACAACACCGCGGGCGGCGGCGATTGCACCGCCCGCAGCATTGGCGCCTGGAACGCATCTACGTTAACCTGCACGCTGACCAGCGACATAACCATGAGCGCTGCGGTCGATGGCATTGACATAGATAGCAGTGGCATCACCCTTGACGGCGCCGGCCACACGCTGACAGGGTCTGGCAATTACACCGTTGATAACGACGGGGTTTTTCTTACCGGTTTGTCGGGAGTCACGGTCAAGAACCTAAGCGTCGCCGATTTTCGCCGCGGCATCCACCTTGTCTCCTCCACGGGCAGCACCGTTTCCGGCAACACCGTCAGCTCAAACGGCATCGGCAGCCCCCCCTACAGCGGAATCTATCTGGACGCTTCCACCAGCAGCACCGTTTCCGGCAACACCGCCAACTCGAACGGCCACGCTGGAATCTACCTTGACAACAGCAGCGGCAGTTGCAGCGGCAATACCATTTCCGGCAACACCGCCAACTCCAACGCCAACGACGGCATCCATCTCGATACGTGCCCCAACAGCATCATTTCCGGCAACACCGCCAACCTGAATAATACCTCACAGGGCGGCACCGGCATCTACCTGTGGGCCTCCGATCACAGCACCATCACAAACAACACCGCCAACCAGAACAACCGCCGTGGTATTTTCCTGGGCGGCAGTACCAGCAACTGCAACATTTCCGGCAACACGGTCAAATCAAACATTGACGCACTGGGCGGCGGCGGCGGCTTTGGATTCGATATTTATCAAGATTCATCCAACAACTCATTTTCCGGAAATACTGTTGAATCAAACGGCAGCGGCGGAATCAACGATGTCGAAAATTCCGGTCACAACACAATCCAGAACAACGCCGTCAGTTCCAATCAGGATGGAATCGACCTTGCCGGAGATAGTGCTTGTATTGTTTCGGGCAACACCATCAGTTCCAACAAAGGCACCGGCATTAACGTTACATCATCCTGGGATACCCCTTCCACCAACAATCAGGTTTACCATAATAATTTCGTCAGCAACGCCACCCAGGCGTCTGACAGCAGCAGCAGTATTGGCAGCAATCTAAACGGCGTCAAGTTCACCGACTCCAGCCACGGCTGGGCGGTGGGGTATGGAGGCGTCATCCTTGCCACCACCAACGGTGGGGGTACTTGGACACCCCAGACAAGCGGCACAACCAATGATCTTTACGGCGTTAGCTTTGCTGACCAAAACCACGGCTGGGCGGTCGGTTATAACGGCACCATCCTGGCCACCTCAAATGGCGGCTCTACCTGGACCACCCAGACCAGCGGCACAACAAACCCTCTTTTAGCCGCCAGCTTTGCCGACTCCAGCCACGGCTGGGCGGTGGGGGGTAGCGGCACAATCCTAGTCACTTCAAACGGCGGCTCCACCTGGAGCCCCCAGACAAGCGGCACAACCAGCAACCTGTTTGCCATTGACTTCCTGAGTGCCAGCGATGGCTGGGCGGTCGGTGGTAGCGGCACTATCCTGGCCACCGCAAACGGCGGCTCCACCTGGAGCCCGCAGACCAGCGGCACAACCAACGACCTTTTGGGCGTCAGCTTCACTGATTCCAGCCACGGCTGGGCGGTGGGGGTCAGCGGCACCATCCTGGCCACCACCAACGGCGGGGGCACCTGGACTCGCCAGACAAGCGGCACTACCAACACTCTTTTTGGCGTCAGCTTCGCCGACTCCAGCCATGGTTGGGCCGTAGGTTGGACATATAACGGAGGATCATACTCAGGCAGCAGCACCCTCCTGGCCACCTCAAACGGCGGCGCCACCTGGAGCCCACAGGACACAAGCAGAATTGATTGGCTTTACGGCGTCAGCGCCACCGACTCCAACCACGCTTGGGCTGTAGGATACAGGGGCACTATGATTGTCACCTCAAACGGCGGCGCCACCTGGAGCCCCCAGACAGCCAGCACCGGCAATGTTTTCAACCTCGCCGCGCCCACGGGCGGCAACTACTGGAGCGACTTTAGCCCCTCCTGCAGCGACGCGGACCATGACGGCTTTTGCGATTCTCCCTACACCTTCACCGGCGGCCAGGACAACCTGCCTCTGACTACGATGGTAGGAGGTTCTCCTCCGCCCGCCCAGCAGGCAGGCTATTTCTGGACCTGGTACGACAACGTCGGCGGCGACAACTGGGTGCTTCTGGCAAACCCCAGTTCAGCTACGCAGAACCTAACCTACAGCCTCTCCATCGCCGGCAAGGGAATGAGCCTCCCGGGCGGTGGTGTGGTTAAACCCGGACAAAGCATCACCCCCAAATATCCGAACGTTATTGGCGGCCCGGTTAAGGCAACCGCAAGCGGCGGCAAGGGCATCGTCAGCCAGAGGATCCTCTGGCCCAAGGGAGGCAATTCCCTGGAAGAAGTCTTGGGGACAGAACAGAGCAAACTCTCCAGTGACTTTTACTGGACCTGGTACGATAACTCAAGCCCCGGATATACAAACTGGATCCTGGTGGCAAACCCGGGCTCTTCATCTGTCTACTACCAGATAACCATTGCCGGCAAGAACCCCGGTCCGGGCTCTACGGGCACCCTCCTTCCCGGGAAAGAGACAACTCCCACCTTCCCGGGCGTAATGAACGGCCCGGTAGAGGTAAAGGCCTGGACCAACTCCGGCAAGACCACCCCCGCCAACATCATGGCTTCCCAGAGAGTCCTCTCCAACGGCGGCTCCGCCTTTAACGAGGTCCCCGGAATCCCGGCCTCCTCGCTTTCTGACGACTACCTCTGGACCTGGTACGACAACAACTCCCCCGGCTACACTGACTGGGTGCTTGTCGCCAACCCCGGCACAAGCTCTGTAACCTACCGGATAAGCATCGGGGGCAGCATGGTAAAGACAGGCACCATCCCCGCCGGGGGCCGGGTGACCCCCACCTTCCCGGGAAAGATTAACGGCCCGGTTGAGGTAACAGCTTCGGCAAACGTAATTGCTTCCCAAAGGGTAACAGCCGGACCTTCCTTTGAAGAGGTCCCCGGTTATCCCAGGAGCGACCTTGCAAAGGACTACAACTGGACCTGGTACGACAACGCCGATCCCGGCTCCACCAACTGGGTCCTGATCGCCAATCCGGGTAGCAGCCCCGTCACCTACCAGATCAAAATAGCCGGTAAGAACGCC
>JAJYIM010000026.1 GCA_021790115.1 Actinomycetes bacterium
TCCGGGTTGCCCATGCCGCCGCCGGGCCTGTCGTCGCTCCAGACGGCGATGTTGCCGCTTATGTGCGGCTGTTGCTGGAAGCCGTCATGGGTTAGGGTCAGGGGCGCTGAGGACCCAAAAACGTATTGGGCGCCGGGGTTGTTCATGGCTTGGGCATGGGCTGGCGAGGCAGGAACAAGCCACAAGAGAAACGTGCAAATCAGAAGCAAGCAGCCCGGCAAAAAGCTGCCCGGCGATTGATAGCACCCTCGCCTGACAAATGCGCCCACAGCCACCACTTCCCCAAGTTTTAGCCCCTGTGATGCCGGCGGCGTTTCCGCCGTGCTGCCGCGCAAGTCTATCACGTACGATTTAATATGTCAATATGATGCTTCGGCTGAAAGTAAACGGGTTAGAATGGTTATATTTTGACAAAGGCGGATTCAGCTCTCACGAGATATACTTCCCGATAATATCCTTCAGCTTTTCCTTCGTCACCGGCGGGATGGCTGCCGGGTCGGTCATCACGCCGTACTGCATCGCTGTGGCGCAGCCGCACTCGGTGCGGGTCTCGGGGATGCGCGGCGCGGCGGTCTCCACAATCTTCTTCGCCATATCAACGTTTTTGTTCATCGTCTCGATCACCTGGGCAATGGTGACGTCCTCCTCGCCCTCGTACCAGCAGTCGTAGTCGGTGGCCAGCGCCATGGTGGCGTAGCAGATCTCGGCCTCCCGGGCCAGCTTGGCTTCCTGGAGGTTCGTCATACCAATGACATCGACGCCCCAGCTGCGGTAAAGCAGCGACTCGGCCCGGGTGGAGAACTGTGGCCCCTCCATGCAAACGTAGGTGCCGCCCTCGTGGATGCGCGCACCGGCGTCGCGGCCGGCCTGGGCGACAATCGCCGCCAGCCGGCCGCAGACCGGGTCGGCGAACGAGATATGCGCCACGCAACCGTCGCCGAAAAAGGTGGAGCGCCGCTGCCGGGTGCGGTCGATGAACTGGTTGGGGATGACGATGTCGCCCGGCCTGATGTCTTCCTTCATGCTGCCGACGGCACTGGCGGAGATGACCCACTCCACGCCCAACTGCTTCAGCGCCAGGATGTTGGCCTGAAACGGCAGGTCGGTGGGCATGATCCGGTGCCCCTTGCCGTGACGGGGCAAAAAGCAAACCTCGCGCCCGCCAATCTCGCCGATCGTGATGCTGTCGCTGGGGTCGCCAAACGGCGTGGTGACCTTTTCCTCCTGCGGATTTTCCAGCAACTCGTAAAAGCCCGAGCCGCCGATGACACCGATTCTTCCGGCCATGATTACTCCTAAGGCTTCTGTTTCGGACGGGCAGTAAAACAGGCAAAGTATATCACCCGCGAGGAAGGGCTAGGAATGAGCAGTTTAATCCCTCATAGCCTGGTTGATCAATTTTACCCCCACGCGCCAAAGACCGGCAGGCACAGGTTTTCAGCCTGCGCAGGCATCCTGGAGCCGGCCAGTTGATATTATATTTGCTGCAGGTAAAATGTATATCGCGGCCGCTGCAAACGGATCTATATGCAAAATACAGAAGACCGGCGCTTGAATTTGGAACTTCGCGTAAATACTTTAAGGGAACATGAGGAGGGATAATTTGTGAGCGACAATCAGCAAACGCAACCGAGTGGGGCCGGAGTCCCCGGAGCTGATGACCTGTCAGGCCTGTCTGAGGATGAGCTGAGGCAAAGGATCGAGGAACAGATTCGCAAGCAGTCCGTCGCAGATGTGCTGGTCCAGTTTATGGCAAGCCTCAGCAACCTTGCCTATATGAAGATGGGGCTTACCGAGGATACAAAAGATATCATCGATGCGGAGCAGGCCCGCCTGGCGATTGACAGTTTCAAAGCCCTTCTCGACGCCGCCGGGGAACGCCTCGAGCAGCAGGACAAAAACGCGCTCGCCGGCGCCCTGGCCAGCATGCAGCTGACCTTTGTCAAACAGTTTCCGGCGCAGGAGAAAAAGCCGGCGGCCGGGAAAGAGGAAGCGGAACAATCTCCACAGCCTGAAGCGGAGCCTCCCCAGGCTGAAAATGCCCCGGCGGCGGAGAAGAAAGAAAAACAGTAAGACATGCCGGAGCCGATTGACAGGGAACTTCCTTCTCTTCCCGAGGGGGCGTGCAGATACCTTTTTAAGGATAAGGCCAAATACAGGACTGCCCGCGAAATCTGGCTGTGCGTCAAGGATGAACGTTTCTCCGAGGTACCACGCCAGAAGGGAAAGAAATGCATGCAGGGCAAGTGGTGTGAGCGCTAAGAATCCGCCTCAAAAGGTTGCCTGCAGCAGAACATGGCTTTTGAGGTAGATCCTGGCTGGTGTTGAAATGGGGGTTGACATGAGCAGCAAGATCTTAATCCCGGTTGACGGATCAGAGGCCGCGCTGGACGCGGCCCGGTTTGCCGTCAGGCTGGCCGCCGGCCTTGGCCTGGAGCCGGTGGCGCTTTGGGTTGTTGACGTTGACCACTACGCCTCTGAATTTGAGGCAGTCCGCGAGACCGTTGCCAGCGAGCTGGAAACAAACGCAGAAAAAATCCTGGGCCAGGTGCGGCGGATAGGGGAAGAGTCGGGCGTTTCCATCCAGGCGCTGGTCCGCCACGGCGATTCTTCCCGGGAGATTATTCGCTTTGTCCAGGAAACTCCCGAAGTGGCGCTGGTTGTCATGGGCGCCAGCGGCAGGCGGCGGCTGGGGAGGCAAATGATCGGCAGCACCGCCGAGCGCGTAGTCCGCGAGGCGGCCAGGGACCTTCCCTGCCCGGTGATCGTGGTGCCCTGCCGGGCCAGCCAGCGGCAGGCGGCGGCTGGAGCTGTAGCGTGATAATAATTCCCGGCCGGCAGTCAAGAGCCTCTTCATTTTAGCGGCTGCCGCTTCTAATTTTTTCTTGCCAGGTGCTGCTTTGGCGAACTTCGAAACATACCTGCTTGTGCTGGGCCTGCTGCTGGGTGCGGGGGCGTTGCTATCCGGCATCGCCCATCGTAGCATCCTGTCTTTGGCCATCTTCTTTTTGTTTGCCGGCCTCGTTCTGGGGAGCCAGGGCTTTGGCGTGATTTCCCTGCAGCCGGACTCCCAACTGGTACAGCGGGTGATAGAGCTGACCCTGATTGTAATTCTCTTTGTTGACGGGCTTGAGGCGGAGGCGCGGGCCCTGAGAAGAAGCTGGCACGTGCCATTCCGGCCCCTGGTTATTGCCATGCCTCTAACCGCCTGCTTTATTGCTGCTGCCGCCGTCTTGCTGCTGGGGCTCTCCTGGCGGCAGGCTTTTTTGCTGGGCGCCCTGCTTAGCCCAACTGATCCAGTGCTGACTTCTTCAGTAGTTAGCAATCACAAGACTCCCTTAAAAATCAGAAACAGCCTTAACCTGGAGTCGGGCTTTAACGACGGGCTGGCGCTGCCGGCCGTCCTCATCTTCGCCGCCACTCTGCAGGCGGGCGGCGACAGGATCTGGTGGCATTCCCTGGCCCAGGACCTGGCGATTGGCGCCGCTACGGGCCTGACCGGAGCTTTTTTGGCGGTAAAAATTGTGGGATGGTTCCGGGGCCGGCTCGCGCTTGTGCCTCACTACCAGACGCTTTACGCTTTTTCCGTCGCCCTCGCCCTTTACGGAGCCGCCAAACTGCTGGGCGGCAATGGCTTTATCAGTGTTTATATTGCCGGCATCGTCATGGCCGGCATCGCTCCCGGGCAGGCGCAAACATTTTCCCGCTTCAGCCGGGAGGCCGGCGAGATTCTCAAGTTGTCAACATTTGTCATATTTGGCAGTTTGCTGGTTTTCAGCCAACTGCTGGCCGACGGCGCCCGGGCGCTGCTGCTGGTTGCCTTTGTCATTTTTCTGGCCCGCACGCTGGCGCTGCTGCCCTCGCTCTTAGGCACGCGGCTGGACTGGCCGGAGCGGTTTTTCATGGCGTGGTTTGGACCCAAGGGAGTCGCCTGCATCGCCTACTCGCTGCTGGTCCTGAGCATGAAGATCACCGGCGGGGAGACGGTCTT
This sequence comes from Actinomycetes bacterium, assembly GCA_021790115.1. Classification (GTDB taxonomy): domain Bacteria; phylum Actinomycetota; class Thermoleophilia; order BMS3ABIN01; family BMS3ABIN01; genus JACWAD01. The sequence goes on from JAJYIM010000026.1 coordinate 3,992, forward strand.
CAGGTTGACGGCGCTGGTTGTTTTTGCTTCAATTATCCTCCACAGCGCGTCGGATACGCCCCTGGCGAACTGGTTTGGGTCACACAGCGGGCGTCATGTCAAAGTTCCTCATCCATCATCATCATCGCCACGAACTCCGTGACGATGCCGGGATCCCACTGCTTGCCGGCCTCGCGCTCAAGTGTGCTTAAGGCCTGGCGCTTGGACATCGGCGGCCGGTAGGGCCGCGGCGAGGTCATGGCGTCATAAGCGTCCACGACCGAGACCACCCGCGCCCCGACAGGAATCTCATTCCCGAGCAGGTGATCGGGATAACCCTTGCCGTCATAGCGCTCCTGATGATGGCGAATGACAGTAAGGAGCAAGTTGGCAGACCTAAGCGGCCGGACGATCTTCTCACCGATGGCGGGATGATCCTGCACTGCGATCAGCTCCCGAGATGACAACGGGCCGGGTTTTTGCAGTAGCGTTTCGCTGATGCCGATCTTGCCAATATCGTGGAGAATGCCGGCATTGCGGATAACATCCTGCTGCTCCCGCGACAGGTTGAGCCGCTTGGCCAGCCGGACGCCGTACTCGGAGACGCGCTCGGAGTGGCCGCGCGTATAGGGATCGCTGGCCTCAATCGCCAAAGCCAGAGTGTAAATAACGTTGCGGGCACTCTCCAGATCTTCGTTTAAGTGTTTGGTCCTGAGCAGGGACTTTACCCTTATCAAAAGCTCCATCTTGTCAATGGGCTTGGAAAGAAACTCGTCCGCTCCGGCCTCAAACCCCTTGACCTTGTCATCGATCTCCTGCAGTGCTGTCAACAACATCACCGGAATGCGCCGCGTCTCATCGCCCGCCTTGATCTTCCTGCAGGCCTGATAGCCATTAACTCCCGGCATCATTACATCAAGGATGACGAGGTCAGGAAGGTTGTCCCCGCCTTTCTTGCTGCTGACAATCTCCAGCGCCTCGGCGCCACTGTAGGCGCAGATGACTTTATAGCCGGCGCCGGCAAGATAAGCCTCCAGCAGCTGTACATTGGGCACATTATCGTCAACGATCAATACCTTGTCCCGATTGTCGGTTGTCATCTTGTCAATCCCTGCCCACGTCCAGGGCAGTGGCGCCGTCAGGCTGTTTCTGCCGCGCCTGGTAAAGCGAGTGGCTCTCCAGACGGCAAAGCAGCTCCTGTTTTGCCACCGGCTTGACAAAATAATCAAAGGCTCCCAGCTCCATGCCCTTGCGGCTCCTTTCCAGTATGGAGATGATGATCACCGGGACGGCGCCGGTCTCAGGGTCAGCCTTAAGCTGCTTGAGCGCCTGCCAGCCGTCTACTTGGGGGAGCAGAATGTCAAGCGTGATCGCATAAGGCTTGAGCTCACGGGCCAGCTTTAGCGCCTGCTCGCCATCGAAGGCGCGGGCAACGCGGAAGCCGGCTTCGCCGAGCCAGAGGCCGATGAGCTCGCTTGTCTGAGGGTCATCCTCGGCCACCAGCACCAGCCGCTGGCCGGGAGCCGCCTCCGGCTCCACCTCCGGCTCATGTATGCCGGCGGCCCCGGGCAGGCCGGTGGACAGCTGCCCGCCCGGCGTTAGCGGCAGCGTAAAGGTAAACCTGCTTCCCCGGCCCAATTTGCTCTCAACGCGGATGGCGCCGCCATGCAGCTCAACCAGCTTCTTTGTCAGCGCCAGGCCCACTCCTGACCCCTCAAAGCGGCGGGCGTGGTCACTTTCCAGTTGTCTGAACTCACTAAATATTTTCTTCTGGTCTTCAGGGCTGATACCAATGCCCGTATCCGAGACCCAGATCTCAATCATGCCGCCGTGAGCCTCAGCGCCAATAGTGACCAGGCCCCCCTCAGGCGTGAATTTAATCGCGTTGCTGACAAGATTATACAGGATGCGCTTGACCTTGGCGGCATCGGCCCGCACCAGCGGCAGCCGCTCCGGAGACTCGGCCTCGAGCCGGATGCGCCGCTGAGCGGCGAACGGATGACCCAGCTTGCGCACATCCTCCATCAGCTGCGGGACGGAAAGGTCTTCCCTGACCAGCTCCGGGTTATCGGAGCCAACCGCAGCCAAGTCAAGGATATTGTTGACAAGCTGTAATAAATGAAGACCACTTGTTTCAATATTGGTCAAAAATTTCTGGCGGTCGTCCTGGCTGGCGCCGGAGTGCTCCTTGAGCAGTTCCGAGAAGCCGATGATGGCGTTAAGCGGCGTGCGCAGCTCGTGGCTCATTACCGACAGGAATTCGGACTTCAGCCGGTTTGCTTCCAGCAGGTTCAGGTTGACTTGCTGCAGGTTGTGTTGGGAATCCTCGAGGCTGTCCGCCATCTTGTTGAAGCTGGTGGCCAGCCCGCCGATCTCATCGCGGGAGTTGACGTCCACGCGCCGGCTCAGATCTCCCCCGGACATCTTGCCAATTGCCGCGACCACTTTTTTGAGGGGCTTAATGATCGTCATGTGCAGCGAGACACCCAAAATCAGGAGCAGCGCCGCCAGTCCCGGCACGAAGAATCCAACCATCCTGAAAACGTCGCTGCGGATGGCTTCCTGGACGTCCGCCATCGAGGTTGACACCAGGACGGCGCCGCGCAAGCGGTTGCCGGCGCCATGGCACTTCTGGCAGGCGGCCTGATTTGGCAGCGGCGTCACGTAGACCAGGTACTGCTGGCCGCCACGCACTTCGTAAAATTGGGAGCGGTTGCCGGAGCGGAGCACATCAAAGACCTGGCTCACCGGCCGTGTGACCTGGGTCCCCGGGCTGGCGAAGACTTCCTGCCCCTGGGTGGAGAAAATCTGGATGCGGTCCACTGCCGGGGCGCGCCTGAGATTCGCGAGGTCGTTGGTCACGCTGGGTCCCTCGCCTGCCAGCATTGTGTTCTGAATGCCGCTCACCACTTGCGAGCTAAGGTTGACGGTGTGCTCTTCGTTTTGCGCTGTCAGGTCATTTGCATGAGCCTTGATGTCAATAAAAGCAAAGATGACAGAGCCAACAATGATTACCAACATCGTCAGGCCCAGGATCTTGATTTCCAGGCTTTCCCGGAACCTGCTGATGAAACCGGTGATGTTCATCTGTGCCCCAGCCTGTGTGTGTCTTGCGGATTCAACGGTTTGTCAACTTGGTTAAACAGCCAAAGCATAACACAACATACGGAACCTGAGACTTGCAGCGGCCCCGGTTTTGTGTGTCAAATAGACAGACGGCCTCCAGGCGGTTTGCTGTTGCCGGTTGGCCGGTTTCCGGTTTAAATCTGCTGGACTTTTATTTTGGCAAACAGGGCAAGGTGAAGAGCATGGACACGGAAGCCTCAAATCCCAAGCTGCAACCCTGCGCATGGCGCCTTCGGCCATAGAGGGGCGCGCCCGCCGGTTGCGGCAGGAAATCGAGCGTCACAACTATTTTTATTACGCGCTGGACCGGCCCGAGATCAGCGACGCTGAGTATGACCGGCTTTTTAACGAGCTCAAGGAGCTCGAAGAGAAACACCCGCAGTTGAGGACGCCGGATTCTCCCACGCAGCGCGTTGGCGCCAAGCCGCTGAAAGAATTCATCCAGGTGAGACACCCACTGCCATTATTTTCCCTGGCCAACGCCCGCAACGAGGACGAGCTCCGCTCCTGGCATTCCCGGGTCAGCAAGATTCTGGCCGACCGGGGCATCGACTTTGCTGAAACTGCCCTGGTTACCGAGCCCAAGATAGACGGCCTCGCCGTTTCCCTTGTTTACGAACAAGGACGGCTCAGCCGCGGCGCCACCCGGGGCAACGGCGAGGTTGGCGAGGATGTGACCATGAACCTGCGCACGATCCGCGCCATTCCGCTAGTTGTCAGGCTAAGGCCGGGCGAGCGGGCCCCGGCAGTTGTCGAGGTCCGCGGCGAGGTGTACTTGCCGCTGGCGGCCTTTGAGAAGCTGAATCAGGAGCGGGCGGCCGCCGGCAAGCCTGCTTTTGCCAATCCCCGCAACGCTGCCGCCGGCTCGGTGCGGCAGCTGGACCCAAGAATAGCGGCGGGCCGTCCGCTAAATATCTGGTGTTACCAGATAGGTTATACCGAGGGGCTTGAGCTCAGTTCACACTGGCAGGCCCTGGAATGGATGAAAAAACACGGTTTCCGCGTCAACCCCTATGTCGAAAGACATAAGAGCTTTGACGAAGCCGTGGCGGCATGCCGCGCCTGGGAGCAGCGCCGCCCGGAGTTTGACTACGACATCGATGGCGCCGTTGTCAAGGTTAACGATTATGGAATGCAGGATGTGCTGGGAGTCGTTGGCCGCGACCCCCGCTGGGCGGTAGCCTTCAAATTTGCGCCCAGCACCGCCATCACCATGCTTCTGAAAATAGGCATTAACGTGGGCCGCACCGGGGCGCTTAACCCTTACGCCATCATGGAGCCGGTGGAGGTCGGGGGCGTTACCGTCAGCCAGGCGACGCTGCACAACGAGGATGATATCCATCGCAAGGATATCCGCGCCGGCGACTGGGTTGTCGTTGAGCGCGCCGGCGACGTCATCCCCCAGGTTGTGGGGCCTGTGATCCAGAAACGGAGCGGCAAGGAGAAATCCTTCAGGATGCCTGAGAAGTGCCCATCCTGTCGATCGCGGACAGTTAGGCCAGAGGGCGAGGTTGTGGTGCGCTGTCCCAACAAGTCCTGTCCATCACAAATAGTAGAAAGTATCAAACACTTTGTCAGCAAGGGGGCAATGGACATCGACGGCGTCGGCGAAAAGCTGGTCGAGCGCCTGTTCCGGCTGGGCCTGATCGAGAACATGGCCGACCTCTATTATCTGGACCGGGACGGCCTAGTGGGGCTTGAACTATCCAGTTCAGTCAACAGCAAGGGGAAACTGGTGCCGCACCGCCTGCAGGAAAAAAGTGTCAGCAAGATGATGGAGGCTCTGGAGAAATCGAAGCAGCGTCCCTTCCACCGGGTCCTGTTCGCCCTCGGCATCCGCCACGTGGGATCGATTAACGCCCAGCTGTTGGCAACCCATTTTGGAAGCATGGAAGCCCTCGGCGTCGCTGTCCGGGAGGATATTGCCAGCGTAGAGGGCATTGGGCCGGTCATTGCGGAGGCCGTCAGGGATTTTTTTGCCGAGCCTCATAACCAGGAGACAATCAGGCGCCTGCGCCAGGCGGGCCTAAGGCTTTCGCAAAAACCAGGGGAGCGGCAGGAACGGCCGCTTGCCGGCAAGAGCTTTGTTCTTACCGGCAAGCTGGCTTCCCTGACAAGAGCAGAGGCCCGGGAGAAAATCGAGGCCCTTGGGGGCAAAGTATCCGGCGCGGTTGGAAAATCGACGGACTACGTGGTTGCCGGCGCCAGTCCCGGCTCCAAGGCGAAGCGGGCCCAGGAGCTGGAGAAAAAGATTATTGGCGAGAAAGAATTTCTCAGGCTGCTGGGCGAGTGACGGGTTAGCAGCCGCTATTCTCGATTTGCCGCCGGCCCGTTCCGGCTTCAGCGGATTGCCAAAACCGAAGTACGCCGCAGTTGCGCCTCTTATCAGCTTTATCAGCTAAGATACCGGCGGAGTAGGCGTGCCCGGCCCGTACTTGCTGTACTTGTCGTCGATCTTTTGCCTTATTTCCTTGATCGGGATTCCCTGTGAGTTCCACTGGAGCACGTCCAGTGCGGTTTGCACACAGATGTCTCAACCGGCGCCGTGGTTATCGAAAACCACGTTCTGGCCATTCCTCGATTTTATAAAACAGTCAAGGTTGCTCTTGTGCCCGGCCTCCTGGCCGCAACCGCAGTAACAGGGCACCTGGCTAAGCAGGTCCGGGCGCTCCAGCGCAAAGCGGTATGCCGTGGCCGCATCTTTCGGCGCACTCGGGTCATAAACAAACGCCGGCAACTGTATCGCCGCGGTGGTGCTTGACCATTTCACATCCGGCGGGGCCTGGCTGCTGGAACTGCCGCCGCACGAGACGAGCACCGCTGCCGCTGCGGCGGCCATGCCTGCGCCCAGTACTGCCAGGAAAAGCTTGCTTCTGCCTTTCAAATTCACCACCTTCCCGCTGAACCAAGGGTGCTAATTGCACCTTTACTACAATGTATAGTTTAACGTTGAAAAACGCCCCGGCAAAAGCGGGACGCGCTTTTTTAAAAAACTCGTTGTTTTGGTTTGCCCGGGGGGCCGTCCGCTACCGTCAGTAAATTGTCACGGTAACCGTTCTGGCGCCCCAGGCATACGCTTCCGAGCAGGGAAGCCACACATCAATACGGTTGCCAACGATGGCGCCGCCCGTGTCGGCGGCGATGGCATCGCCGTACCCGGAAACATGAACCCGGGTGCCGAGTGGAATCACATTAGGGTCGACCGCGATAATTCCCCGCCCGACAGGCATTCCCGTGGCCGTGCTGCCGGCCATGCAATAGGCCGTGGCCACAACGGTAATGCTGGTTCCTCCAGCCGGGGGCGGTGAGTAGCTGGAGCCGCCGTCTCCGCTGCCGTTATTTACGGCAGGATTGTTGGCGGCAGCCTGGGTCTGTTCCTGGCTCATTTTGGCCTCAATGCCAGCCGCCTGGGATTGTAACTGGGCCAGTTGGCTGTCGTTTGCCTGTTTTTGGCCCTGAATGGAGCTGACAACGCCTTGCTGCTGCTGTCTGGCTGCCACCAGGTTTTGCTGGGCGCTGTTGAGATCTCCCACCAGGTTGCTTAATTCCTGCTGCTTTGCCGCCAGGCCAGCCAGATTGTTCTCGACTGATTTTTTCGCATTATTGATTGAGTCAATCAGATGCTTGTCACTATCTGCAATCTCATTAATTGCATCAACGCGGTTGAGGAAATCGGAGAAGTTCTCAGAATCCATCACTACCCCCAGGTAGCTGGTATCGTCGCTTTTATACGACCCGCGCAAGCGATTGTCCAGGACAGCCTGGCGGTCGGCAAGCTGCTGCTTGACCTGGTCAAGGCGCCCTTGCTGCGCCTGGACCTCAGCCTCAACATCCGCCTGCCGCTTCCCGGCGTCATTTATCTCGCTGCTATAGCGGCTAACTTCGCTGTCCACCGACACCAGGTCAGTGAGCGCCTGACGGTAATTCTGATCCAGTTGCTGGGACCGGCTTTGCAAATCGTTAATTTGCTGGCCGGTCGAATTCAGCTCATCTGAAGCAGCAGTAGATGAAGCAATTAGAAGGAGTGAGAGAAAGAAAGTGAGAAAAAGAAAGATAAAAGATGGCCGAGAGAATCTTTGTTTTCCAAATTTGTCAAAAAAACCAGTTGAAATAACCTTCCTCCAGAAACCGTTTGCAATACCGCGGGGAAATGGTTATCCCCCCACTGCCTGGCAAAAAACCCGGCGGAAAAGGATAATGCTGCGCAAGAATTGCCGCAATTTGCATCATTATCCCCACTTTTATTACCAAGCCGGCTTCAAAGCCGGCGGAAGTGTGGACTATAGCATCCAGGGAAAGACTATGCAAGCCCCCCTTTGTGCTTTATGTCTCTTGGAATCTATCGCAGAAGGCATATTCTGTTGCCCGGCCTCGCTGCAGGCAGTCTTTTGAGAAAGATTCTTAGCCGGGCTATAAAAACTTTGTGTTTTGAAATTCACGCTTCCGGATAAAAAATGATAGTTCAAAGTTGTCATTCGGTGTGACTTTAGCTGTTGATTATTTTTAATCATTATGTTGGATAAAAAATGATTGCCATAATTAACGATTCATGGTGAGGAGATGTTCTGCTGAACTGGAAGCTGCTGATAACCGCTTTTATCACGCTGGTCGTCATCATCGATCCGGTGGGCAACGCGCCGGTTTACCTGGCGCTGACGCGTGACGTAAACAAAGAGGGGCGGCGGCGTTTCGCCAATCAGGCGGTGGCGGCGGCAACAGCGGTTATTTTTACTTTTGCCTTTTTTGGGCATTACATTCTGGATTACCTGGGTGTCTCGCTGGAAAGCCTGATGGTTGCCGGCGGGGTGCTATTGGGAATTGTGGCGCTGGACATGATGAGAGGCAAGGTAAATGCGGGAGAGCCCCGCGGCGCCAATTTAGCGCTGGTGCCTCTGGGGACGCCTCTGCTGGCCGGGCCCGGCGCCGTCGTGGCGGCAATGCTGCTGATGGGAAAATCAGGGGCAGCCTCGGACAAGGCTTTGGCCGCCGCCGGAATTTTGGCGGCGCTTGCCGTTGTCTGGGCAGCCCTCAGGCTCGCCGGCCCTCTGATGCGGCTTCTTGGAGATACAGGCGTGGACCTGCTGACGCGGGTGATGGGAATCCTGCTGGCGGCCATTGCCGTGGAGTTTATTCATCAGGCCGTGACGAGCTGGACCGGGCATTAAATCGCGTACCTCATCAGGAACGGGATGCGAACGTTAAAAGCAGAGGCGCCCGCGGGCGTCTCTGCTTTTATGCTTTTATTTGAAGCCAGGCAACCTGCCCCGGCTGTTTTTACTGCCGCTCCACCTTTTTGGCGCAGATGGGGCAGAACTTGGCGTCTGCCGGCAATGGATGGCCGCAGCTTGCGCAGAACTTCGGAGCTTCGCCTGCCACGTCTGGCGACGCTTCGCCTCCTGCTGGTTCTGCGGCAACGGCAGGATCCGGGACCGCTGCCAGGTTTGCCGTGCCCGCCGCCTCAACTGGCGCCTCTGCTTCCTTGGGCACGACCGATCCGGCGATAAACACAGGTTTAGCCGCGCCAGCTGAAGGCTCGCCTGCCTGGCTCGTCATTTCCGGAGCCGCTGCCGCCTCGGGCACCACCTTGAAAGGCGCTGGCATGTTGTTGGCAGTCCCGGGCTCGGCTTTTGCCGATGTGTTGCCTAAAGCCGCCACGCCCGGTGCGGGAGCGCCGGCATTGCCGGCCACAGGCGCGCCTGCCGCAGCCTTTGCTGTTTTGCGCCGCTCCAATTTGGACTTAAGCAGGAAGTAACCGCTGGCGCCAATGAAACCAACAGCACACACTCCCAGAATGATCATCAGGTACATCGGGTACGGGAAGACGGGCTCATCCTGGCCGGCGCTGATTTTTGCCGTCGTGTCCGAAATCATGCCGGCAACGTACGGGAAAGCCGGATTGGCGTCGGCAATCTGCTTCAGCTTGGCCTTGGAAGCGCTGTAGTGATTTGCAGAGTACAGATCGACTGCTTCATGGTATGTCTGCGTCAGCTGCCCCATCGCCGGTTTGACGTTGGCCTCCGAGAGGAACTCCTGGATTACGGTGGTGGGAATGGCGAAGTTAAAGCCCTGCACCTCCTGGGGAGTGCCGCTGGGAGTGTTGGCCGCCGTATTTTCGCTGCCGAACGTGGTGATTCCAATTACCTGGCCCTGGCTGTTAAACAGGGGTCCGCCACTGTTGCCGTGGGAGATGGCCGTGTCTGTCTGCAGCACGTCCCAGCCGCCCGGCATTGTCTTGTGGCCGCTGATGCTGCCTATCGTCAGCGATGGCTTTACGTTCTCATCCGACTGCTTGAGCAACGGATTGAACGTTGCGGCCCCAGGATAGCCAAGCGCTATCGCCTGCTGGCCGTCCTGCGCGGCTTTGTCGTCGCCAAGCGCAACCGTGGGCAGATTGTTTGCATTTACCTTGAGAATAGCGACGTCCTTGCCGGGGATGGTATCGCCGGCTTTGACTATTTCACACGGCATGCCTTTTTGCTCCGTGGTCCCCCCGGGAGCTGCGACGCCCATGTACATCACACTCTGTGAGGATGGATTCTGCACCGTCAGGTTCTGGGCGTAGACATTGGCAATCGCGGCCGCCAGCCTCTGGGTCTGGTCACCAGTGAGCGTCACGTTCAGCCCTGAAGCAAAGTCCTTGATGTCCTGGTTGACGATGTCGCTCAGTCCTACCTGCGCCAATGACTGCTTCAGCTCGGCGTCCGTTTTTTTGACCACATGAGCATTTGTAACCATATATCCGTCAGGGGTGACAATGATGCCCGATCCCGACTCGGCCGACTGCACCGGGAAAGTTCTGCTGCCGGCATCGGGAATGATGTAATTCTGCGGATTGGTCAAGACTTCGTTGATGGCTGCCTGGACCGCATCGTTTTCATTGGCAATGGCCCCGGTCTGCACCATGGGAAGCAGCTTGTTGATCAGCTTCTGTTCATCAAGAGTCAGGTTGGGGACGGTGATGTTAGCTTTCCAGGATGTCTCGATGTAGGTTGTCCCCGGCTTGTTATAATCAGCCACTTTGGGAGGATCCATCGGCGTAGTCTTCCCGGCGCTGTGCAGTCCCAGCAGCAACAGCGCGGCAAACGCCAGCGTGAAAGCAACCGCCGCTCCTCCAATTGACAGCCTCACCCATTTTTTCATCTCCGCTCCTTTGATCGAAAGGTCAAGCCCTTAAAATTCTTTTCGGCAAAAAACCGTTGTTTTGTAGTGATTTTCATAATAATTAGAGCACAAAAAAGCGCCCAACAGCGCCTAGAATCTATCTCAAAAGGCTGTTCGCAACAGAATATGCCTTTTGAGATAGATTCTTAGAGCCATAAATGCGCACCAGCCCAAACTTGCAAGTTGACTTAAGGCCCGACTCAGTAGGCCCTAAGCCTTTTCCTTGGCCTCGACTTGATCCACGGCCTCCGGCGCCGCAACTGCGCTGAACGCCAGGTGGCCGCCAACCACGTCCACCTCGACGGTCTGTCCTTCGCGGAACTCGCCCTGAAGCAGCTTTAACGCCAGCACGTCCTGAATCTCTTTCTGGATCAGGCGTTTCAAAGGCCTGGCCCCGTATGCCGGGTGATAGCCCTCGCGGGCCAGGTAGTCCTTGGCCAGACCGGTGAGAACGATGCCAATATGCCGCTCCTTCAACAGCTTGGCCATGTCGCGCACCTGGATATCAACGATCTGGCGCAGCTGCTCCTCGCTCAAACGTTGGAAGATAATAATATCGTCCACCCGGTTTAGAAACTCCGGCTTAAAGTGGGCCCTCATCGCTTCTTCCACCCGCCGCTGCATCTCTTCCTCGCCGCCGGCGCCCAGCTCCGTGATGTACTGGCTGCCGATATTCGAGGTCATGATGATGACCGCGTTCTTGAAATCCACAGTGCGGCCGTGGCCGTCGGTAAGCCTGCCCTCATCCATGATCTGCAGCAGCACGTTGAATACCTCCGGATGCGCCTTTTCGATTTCGTCCAGGAGCAGCACCGTATAAGGCCGCCGCCTGACTGCTTCGGTCAGATAGCCGCCTTCCTCATAACCGACATAGCCGGGCGGCGCGCCGATCAGGCGCGAAACCGTGTGCTTTTCCTGAAACTCTGACATGTCGATGCGCACCATCGCGTGCTCGTCATCGAACATGAACTCCGCCAGCGCCTTGGCCAGCTCGGTCTTGCCCACGCCGGTGGGCCCCAGGAAGATGAACGAGCCATAGGGACGGTTTGGCGTGCTTAGCCCGGCCCGCGCCCGCCGCATCGCGTTGGAGACGGCAGCAATGGCCTCGTCCTGGCCAACCACGCGCTCGTGCAGCCTGTCCTCCATGTGAATTAATTTCTCAACTTCGCCTTCCATCAGCTTTGACACCGGAATGCCGGTCCACTTGCTGACCACTTCGGCGACATCCTCCTCGTCAACCTCCTCCTTGAGCATCTTCGTTTCTTTTTGCAGTTCAGCCAGATGCTTGTTCTCTTCCGCTATCTTATTATTGAGTTCGGCCGTACACCCATATCTCAGCTCGGCTGCCCTGGTGAGGTCGCCTTCGCGCTCGGCGCGCTCGGCGTCGGTCTTGGCCTGCTCCAGCTCTTCCTTAAGCGCCCGGATCTTCTGGATAGATTCCTTCTCGTTCGTCCAGTGCGCCTTCATCCTGGTTGATTCTTCCTTTAACCCGGCCAGCTCTTCATTCACCTTTGCCCGGCGCTCCCTGGAAGCTTCGTCTTTCTCCTTTTTCAGCGCCCGGTCCTCGATCTCCAGCTTCTTGATGCGCCGCTCTACCACATCGATTTCAGTTGGCATGCTGTCTATTTCTATGCGCAGGCGGGAGCTGGCTTCGTCAACCAGGTCGATTGCCTTGTCAGGCAGGAAGCGGTCGGATATGTAACGGTCCGAGAGCACGGCCGCCGCTACCAGGGCAGCGTCCTGGATGCGGACCCCGTGATGCACTTCGTAACGTTCTTTGAGGCCGCGCAGTATTGCGATGGTGTCCTGCACGCTGGGCTCGCCCACAAACACTGGTTGGAAGCGGCGCTCCAGTGCCGCGTCCTTTTCAACATACTTGCGGTATTCGTCCAGGGTAGTTGCGCCCACGGCCCGCAGCTCGCCGCGGGCCAGCATCGGCTTCAGCATGTTGGAGGCGTCAATCGAGCCCTCGGCAGCTCCCGCTCCAACAAGGGTATGCATTTCATCAACAAAAAGGATAACTCTCCCCTCTGACTCCTGAATCTCTTTCAGCACGGCTTTCAGCCGGTCCTCAAATTCACCCCTGTACTTGGAGCCTGCCACCAGCGAGCCGACATCCAGGGCAACCACCCGTTTGTCCTTGAGCCCCTCAGGAACGTCGCCATCGACGATCCTCTGGGCCAGCCCTTCCACCAGCGCAGTCTTGCCCACGCCGGGGTCGCCGATCAGGACCGGGTTATTCTTTGTACGGCGGGAAAGAACCTGGATAACGCGCCGGATCTCGTCGTCCCGGCCGATAACCGGATCCAGCTTGCCGCGGCGGGCTTCCTCCGTCAGGTCGCGGCCGTATTGTTCCAGTGGCTGAAATTTGGCTTCCGGATTTTGATCGGTGACCCTCTGGCTGCCGCGAATCTCCTGCAGCGCCGCCATCAGCCTCTCCTTGGTGACCCCCGCCCGTTGCAAAACCCGGGCTGCGGCGCCATCCGTGTCGACAGCGGCAAGCAGCAAATGCTCTGTGCTGACATAATCGTCTTTTAGCTGCTCAGCCAGCTTGGCCGCATGTTCCAGAAGCTGGTTTAAGCCGCGGCTGATAAATGCCTGTTGACCGGCGGGGCCGCTAATTTTTGGCATTACCGCAGTAGCATCCTCGAGCCCGGCAGCTATGGCATCAGGACTGGCGCCCAGCTTTTGCAGCACCGGCACCACAATACCCTCGCTTTGCCTGAGCAGCGCCAGCAAAAAATGCTCCGGCTCAATCTGCTGCTGTCCTGCGGACTGGGCCACCTTCTGCGCCTCCGCGAGCGCTTCCTGGGATTTAATTGTCAGTTTCTCTGGCTGCATAGATAAAAAAAATAAAGGATATTCCCGGCTTGGTTTATTGACCGGTCGCTCATCTTCAACCACTCATTCAGCTCTTGACGGCTGCAGATCTTGGTGCCCCGGGCAACTTGCCTGTAAGCATAAAACCAGCGAAGCTTCCTCAAGCTTCTCAACCTGGCTCTTGCTAATAGACGCCAGCCGGGAATACCTCTTTTACAACCACCTTTGTCACTTACTTCGCCTCTTCCACACTCACGACATTTTCATGTCCGTTTCCAAACCCCTTAGAGCTTATTTCGATAGGTAATTCGTTGCGAGGCCGAGCGAAAAGGCGATGGGCAAGGACGCAGGAGTAAAAAGCCCGCAGTCGTACTCGCTGCGGTACACCCTGGGCTTTTTGCTCCGAGGACGCAGCCCATGGTCTTTACAGCCGGCCGCAGCAGAATACGCCTATCGAAATAGGCTCTTAAATCTTTCCTTCTAATATTTAGACAGGATTGACTCACGGAAGGTTCTTCCTTTACCAGCAACAATTGCCTGTAAAATACACATTTTCCAACTGGTCATCGGTAATCCCGTAGCTTTTCACCAAGCTGATCCTATTGTCTATCAAGATCAAGCTAAAGAAATCTTACACAAGTAGACACAAATAATGGTTAGTAACGCAGCTTGGCGGCAATTTTGCCTGCCTGGGCCATTGACGGATGCCCCGTGGGCACTTCCATGATCGCAGAGTCCTGGCGGACGGCCAGCTCTTTAGCTTCTTCAACAATGTCGCCAACGGGCTGCATTGCCTCTTGGCAGGATGGGCAACTCTCTTCCCCATACTCAATCGTGCCGCAGGCAAGGCAGCGCCGGCCGGGTTCAGAGTAGCCGTTTTCAACAATGAGGATCTCAACCCGCCGCTCATTGAGCGCCGCCAGCACGTCATCAAGACCGCCAACATAGCTTCTGCCAGCTGCCAGCTCCGGGCCAAGCGAGGCAAGCAGGGCTTCCTGCTCCCTGGCGCCGATTTCGGTTTCAATTGCATCAACCTTATTGCGAATCTCGTTTGTGTCCGCGCTGATATCAAGATTGAATCTCCCTGCCAGGCAGTCTTTAAGATAAGGATGGAGAATCTTGTCCAAATCCGGCCACAAATCTTCTGCAATACCAACAGCCAGCGCATCCAGGGATTTCGCTTGAAAGAAATTCAGCGCGGCATCACTTGCTTTTTTGAGGTGGTTGCGCACCTGTAGCTGATGGCGCCGTTGCAACTTGGCCTGTTCCCAGCCCCCCTGTGAATGATGCTTAAGAACGGTGTCGAAAATCTCGCTGTTTTCAGTGATCTCGCCGGCAAACTGCTCCAGAAGCCTTGCCGTTTCCTTGCTGGCCAGAAGCACACAAAAGCGGCGGTGGCGGGAAAGTGTTTGCGCCAACTGCGCCAAGTGTGGTTTCCAGTCAACCAGGAGGCAGTTTTTCACAGGTACTTTTAAGGGAACGACGCGCCACAACTCCTCCGCCCGGCAGGAAAACATTACCAGCCCCCGCGCCCCCTCCCGTCTGAACTCAAGGGACAGAAACTCGCTCACCGCCTGCAGGTCAACGTCCAGCTGCTCAAGTTGAGCTTTATTTAAATTCAGGCTCTCGCTTGCCGTTCTGCGGGCTTCATGAAGCATAAAGCTAAATTCGGCTTCATAGTCTCCCTTGCGGGGAAAGCGCGAGCCGTCAACATCAAGGTAAAGGCTGACGACAAGATGCTCGCTTGCCGTAAAACCAAGAAGCGGGTGTTGAATATTGGATATTGGATGCTGGATAAACCTCACCCCCAAGCCAAATATATATCAAGCATTACGGCAAGCAAATGGTTTACTATCATTATTACCGCAAGCGAGCTTTTTTATCCTCAGGGGAAAGGGCCGGGCTCAGGAGGCCTTTAGGGCACCTTCTCGCAGGAGCAGATCACGCAAGGCGGCAAGGCCGACTTCAAGCTGGTCTTCAGTTGGTTCGCGCGTGGTGATAAAGGATTGCAGGCCGGTCCCTGACGAGGTGAACAGTTTTGACCAAGTGTTTCCGGGATTGCGGCCGGCCCAGTGCATCATTTCCATGGCGCCAGAGAGGCTGAGGATGCCGACCCCGAGCCGGGCGGCCTGGCTTTGCCTGCCCAGAAGGTGCCGGGCCAGGGTGTTGCCCACAGTCATCAGGGCCAGCGCCGGCCCGATAATGTTTGAGCCGCAACGGACATGCTCGGACTTTGCCTCTTGAGCGCTTTGCTCATCGATGGCGCCTGATTTTTCATAGGCGTTTATTGACTTGTGTTCTGCAGCATGGTACTGAATGGCGCGCGTGCGGCGCAGGGCAATCAGCGACGGCAGCAGCGCCAGCGCCGCGAGTGCCGTTTCTTCAAACAGTGGCGGCAGGCGTTTTTTGGAATTTTTTAGCATCATCGTCCCCAAAGCACTGATAGTTATGGAGGCCATCAACCGGGGCGACCGAAAAAGCTCCGGCAACTGGCCACCGTGTGCATGGGCGTCAGGCAGAATTGTCAGGGTGTCCGTCAGGCTTGCCAACCCCCGGAGCAGGGGCAGCTTCTTTAGGGCAGCGGAACGGGCCAGCCCTGTTTTCTCTCCCGACGAAACATCAATTGCGCCATCATCGTTGCGAACGGCCATCGACCAATAGCGGCCGGTCTGAAACAGGACCCCGTTTTCCAAGGCCATGCCGCCGATGCGCAAGTTTCTGGTTTCTTGATTCAAGTTTCCAGTTTGACGAAGGATCAATGCTTTCCGGCAGCCAAAAAATGCTCGGGATAGCTGCCACCGAAGCCTACCATAGCGAAATCCTGATATGCAAAAGATGGCCCGCGCAACGTGGCGCAGTGAAGAACCCGAAACTCGAAACCCGAAACCCTTATAATAATCCTGATGACAGGCAACGGCAGACAGAAATCGCTTCGGGATGAGGCTTTGGCTCTACACAGGCAATGGCGGGGGAAACTCTCCATTGAAAGCAAGGTGCCGGTCTCTGACCCGCACGCACTTTCAATCGCCTACACGCCCGGAGTAGCCGAGCCTTGCCGTGAAATCACGAGGGATCCGGCGCTGCTGGACGTGTATACAGGCCGATGGAACACCGTGGCTGTAGTAAGCGACGGCTCGGCGGTACTTGGACTGGGGAATATTGGCGCCCGCGCCTCCTTGCCGGTGATGGAGGGCAAATCCGTTCTTTTTAAAACCTTCGGCGGCGTGGACGCTTTTCCGATCTGTATTGACAGCCAGGATATTGATGATATTGTCCGCATCGTGCAGTTGCTGGAGCCAAGCTTTGGCGGCGTCAATCTCGAAGATATCGCGGCGCCAAACTGTTTTGAGATTGAGCACCGTTTGTCTCAGGCTTGCGATATTCCCATCTTTCATGACGATCAGCATGGGACCGCTGTGGTGGTGCTGGCAGCGGCCATTAATGCCTGCCGGATCACGGGCCGGAAGATTGAGGATTTAAAAGTTGTGATTAACGGGGCCGGAGCGGCCGGCATCACGATTGCCAAAATATTCCGCGCCGCCGGCGTTTCTGAAATTATTCTTTGTGATACAAATGGGATTATTGGCCTACACCGCTCCGATCTCAATGCCGCCAAGCAGGCACTGGCCGGCTGGACGAACCCGGCTCAGCGGCAGGGGGGGCTGGCAGAGGCTATGCAGGGGGCCGACCTTTTCGTCGGCGTTTCAGCCAAGGGGATGGTAAGTGCTGACATGGTTGCTTCCATGGCGGAGCGCCCGGTTGTATTTGCGATGGCTAACCCTGATCCGGAAATCCTGCCTGACGAGGCCTTGGCGGCCGGCGCCGCAGTGGTGGCGACAGGCCGCAGCGATTTCCCCAACCAGGTGAACAATGTACTCGGCTTCCCCGGCATCTTTCGTGGCGCCCTTGACGTGCGGGCTGCTGTCATTAACCTGGAGATGAAGCTGGCGGCCGCGCGGGCGCTCGCTGATTTAGTCGGCGATGATTTAAATGAAGGCTTCATAATTCCCAGACCCTTTGATCTGCGCGTGGCGCCGGCGGTGGCAGCCGCAGTGGCCGGGGCCGCAGCAGAAAGCGGAGTCGCCCGCAAACCGCAGCGTCCTGAAGACGTAGCGGCAGCAACCCGTCGGCTGCTTGGCCTTAAGGACTGACGGTGCGGGAGATCGAGACGACAGCCGTTACCGATTTGGTGTCAAGGTTCTACCAGGAAGCAAATTTTTCGCTGCCTGCTGACGTCCTCGCCGCTTTTCAGAACGCCCTTCATTCAGAAAAATCTCCACAGGGACGCAAGGTCCTGGAGACCCTGCTTGAAAACGCCGATATTGCCGCCAGGCGCCGCGTTCCTCTTTGCCAGGACACCGGCCTTGCTGTTGTGTTTGTGCGCATCGGCCAGGAAGTTCATTTAATCGGCAATCCGCTGGCCGAGGCAATCAATGACGGCGTCGCAAAGGCTCATAGGGAAGGCTACCTGCGCGCCTCGGTAATCAGCAGCCCTTGCTTTCGCAGGGAAAACACCGGTGACAACACACCGGCGGTCATTCATGTGGAAATCGTTCCCGGAGAGCCGTTCGATATTGCTGTGCTTCCCAAAGGGGCGGGAAGCGAGAACATGAGCCGCCTGCTGATGCTGAAACCTGCGGACGGTTTGACCGGCCTCATTGACTTTGTGGTTGAAACAGTAGAGATCGCCGGCGCCAAGCCTTGCCCGCCCATTTTTTTGGGGATCGGCGTTGGCGGGACAATGGACCGGGCTGCCGCGCTCAGCAAGCAGGCATTGCTGCGACCCGCTGGCGAAGCAAATGTTGATCTCAAGCTGGCGGATCTGGAACAAGAGATACTTGCGCGTGTCAACGCGCTTGGCATCGGACCCGGGGGCTTGGGCGGCACCGTTACCTGCCTCGGAGTTGCGCTGGAGGAGGTTCCATGTCATATTGCTTCCTTGCCGGTAGCAGTGAACATTCAGTGCAACTGCGCCCGCCGGGCAAGCGGCAGCTTATAAAGCGAAAGTGGTGGTTTGATGACGGTTAACTTAAATCCGCCGTTGTCGGCCGGCGACATTGCCGACCTGAAAGCGGGCGATGAAGTTTTAATAACGGGAATCATTTATACGGCCAGGGACGCCGCTCATCAGAAATTGGCGGAGCTGATAGAGCAGCAGCAGGATCTGCCCCTTGAGCTGGAGGGCCAGGTAATCTATTACGTTGGACCCACGCCGCCATCGCCGGGCCGCGCCGTCGGTTCGGCCGGCCCCACCACCAGCTCCCGCATGGATTCATACACGCCCGCCATTCTATCCAAGGGTGTCCGGGCAACAATTGGCAAAGGCGAGCGCAGCGAGGAAGTGATTGCCGCCCTTCGGAGCCATTCGGCAGTTTATTTGGCGGCGGTCGGAGGAGCAGGCGCCCTGCTGGCAGAGAAAATTGTCGCCGCCAGCCCGGCCGCCTATCCGGAGTTGGGGCCAGAAGCCATCTATCGCTTTGAAGTCAAGGATTTTCCCGCTGTCGTGGTGATTGACTCCCATGGCGGCAATTTGTACAATTCCGGTCGCAAGCGCTACCGGCAACAGGCTTGATTAACTAGGCAACTTTCCCCAGGTTGCTTGGGTAAAAAATCTTACATTCAAACTGACAAATCCTGATTATTTTTGTATACTAAAGATGTTCCATATTAATGGCGCAATTTGATTGATGCTGAAGCGGTTGTGATTGGGGGGACCATTTCAGCGCTCCCGGAAAGATACCCCGGGAAAAGGGAAGCGGCAGCAAGCAACACCGCGAATCGAGTAACAGATGCCCGACAAGACAATCCTGGTTGCAGACGGGAATCCAGAGACGCTTCAATATATAAAGGAGTGTCTGGGCAGTGCTGGTTACCGCGTGCTTACGGCTGCGGATGGCTCCGCGGTCAGACAAATCGCCCGCGAAGAGCGCCCGGATGCAATAATGCTCGACTTTAATATTCAGGCGCTTGGCGGGCATGAAATCTGCAAGGGACTTAAGGGCGACAATGGACTTAAGCACGTCCCCGTAATTTTTACCCATGATAAATCTTCCACCGAAGACGCTGTGGCAGGATTTGAAGCCGGCGCCCACGATTTTCTGGCAAAGCCGTTTGAAAAAGAGGAAATGCTTGCCAGAGTGGGGGCAGCGGTCCGAATTAAGGTAGCTTATGATCGTCTTCTGAATAAGAACAAGAAGTTGGAGACGCTCGCCAAACATGTTCGCGCGGCGATGCAACGTTATGAGCAGCCGGGTGCGACGGCCGGGTCCAACGGTTACACTGAAGAAGAAGACATTAGCAATGGCGATGGAATTGCGCGGCTGACACGCCGTGAGATGGAGATTCTCCAGATGCTGGCCCGGGGCTTAAGCAACGAAGTCATCTCAAAACAGCTTTATATCAGCCCCACGACCACACGTAATCATATCCAAAACATCCTCGGCAAGCTTGGGGTGCACAGTAAACTGGAAGCCGTTGCCAACGCCATCCGGTCCGGATACGTCGACTTTGCCGGCTGAACCTCGTTACAAATTACGGCGGAACAATGGCAGAAACTCTGTAGTGGCTTTAGTGGATACCCAGGTTAGAGATATAATAAATACGGCTGCAGGAGAAATCCTGCATTCGCAAAAATTCTGTCTGGGGGCGATCTGGTTTCGACGGGGTCAATCTGGACGGGAGCAGCAAGCCGAGCTTCCGGCGGGCTCGTAAAACTGCCGGAAACCTAAAGTAAACGCAGACAATAATCTCGCGTTAGCCGCTTAATTTAAGCGGCTCATCGCCCCCGGCTCGTCCGCGGCCGGGATCAGCGGCGTCAGATAGCGGACTATGCCGGCGCGGCCGTCTCCCGCCGCGGCGCGCGAAGCCTTAGGGAGGCTGGCGAACCGGATCTGGTCTTCGCGGAGCCGGGACGTGAGATCTAAAAGCGAAGACTAAGCTTGTAGCGGCTCCCCTTCGGGTGGCTTCGGACGCGGGTTCGATTCCCGCCGCCTCCACCATCATTTCCCACAGAAAAAATGCCGGGGTATAGGGATGTGCATTCCAGGGAACAATTTTGCAACACTATTGCATATTGTCGATGATGTCAACCATGGCAAACTGTGTTGACAAGTGGGTTGTTTTGTTGGACTGGGGTCTGTCTTGCTTCTCCCCGGCGATGCCGGCCAGGCAGCTGTATTGACCTTGGGCTGCCTGCGAAAAAATCAGGATATGCACAGCTGTCCTAGGGTGTACACTCGTCTTGCAGCCTTGCCATTATCGCTTGGCTCAATTTCGCCTGCTACTGATCAAGGCCCGCAGGTTAGCCTGGTCTCCTCGGCTGCAGAATCTTCTAGAAGTAGGGATTAGGTTGGCCGGGAGAGCGTTTGGCTGGTAGGCAATGCGTAGGACCAGTCTTGACCACCCACCCATCATCCACTTATCAAGTATTTCTGTCATAGTTTGATATCTTCCCTGATTTGTACCCCTCGCCTTTCAAAAAAAGGGAAGGCCCCATGTAAGGGCCTTCCCAGATTTAAGGCTACTTGCTTAACTTCTTTAAGGGCCCGTTATCCCTCAGGCGGCTACTGCCCCCACACCTCATTAAAGTAGCCGTTGTAAAGCACCCGCTGCGAGGCAATCACGTTGCCGGTGGCTGATACGGCAACCGGGCCGCCCATCTTCCCCGGGAAGGTGGGGGTGACGTTCCTGCCCGGGGCGATATTGTAGGTCCCCAGGGTTGAGCCGCCCACCTTGATGGTAGCCGTAAGCGGGCTTGAAGTGGGATTGGCGACAAGCACCCAGTTGGTCATCCCGGGGCTGGCATTGTCATACCAGGTCCAGTTGTACGAGCTTGTCAGGGCGCCCAGGCCCGGCACTTCCTCAAACGAGGGGCCAAAGACGCTCCTTTGCGAGGCAATCACCCTACCGGAGGCGATAACCTCCACCGGGCCCCCCCATCTTTCCCGGGAAGGTGGGGGTTATCCGCTGGCCGGGGCCCAAGGTCCCGGAGGAAACTAAAGAGCCGGCTACCCTGATCTGGTAGGAAACCGGAGCACTATTCGGATTTGCCACCAGCACCCAGTCGGTGGCCCCGGGGCTCTCTTGGTCATACCAGGTCCAGTGGTAGTCGCTGCCCAGATCCTGGTCTCTTGTGCCCGGAACTTCGTTAAAGGCCGTGCCGTAGCCGGAAAGCACCCGCTGGGAGGCCATCACATCTGCCGGGACCGAGCCGCCCACCTTGTCGGACCAGGCCTTTACCTCAACCGGGCCGCCCATCACTCCCGGGAAGGTCAGGTTTACGTTCTGGCCGGCTGCAACCTGCCCAGTTGATCCTGGCCCCGGATTCTTTCCGGCAATGGTCACCTGGTAGTAGACGGCCCCCGGGTTGACGCCGGCTGGGTTGGAGATAAGCACCCAGTTCCTGTAGCCGGGGCTCTCTTGGTCGTACCAGGTCCACCAGAAGTGACTGGAAAGCTTTGCGCCCTCTGTGCCGGGCACTTCTTCCATCGAGCTGCCCAACAGGCTTCTTTGGCTGACGATGGCCGGTCCTCCGGTCAGCGAGTTTGCCTGAACCGGGCCGCCCATCAGGCCCGCGAACATGGGGGTAAGCGACTGGCCCGGCGGCACGACTCCTTGCCCGGCGCCGAGGTTGCCCGGGTTTAAACCCTTTCCGGCAACGGTTAAGCTGAACTGAAGGTTGGCCGGGGCCGCGGCCGGGTTGGCCAGAAGCACCCAGTTTTTCATGCCGACGTTGTCGTACCAGGTCCAGAAGTAGCTGCGGGCTACCGTAAAGGAGCCGTTTATCTGGGAGATGTTGCCGGCGTTATCTGAAACAGAGCCGGTGATGGTATGAGTCCCCTGCGAAAGCCCCGTAACCGGGCAGCTGATACTGGTAGTGGTCTTTGTGCATGTTCCTACCGTACCGCCAGATACAGTAAGCGTGGCCGATGATGAATTGATGCCGCTGCCGCCGGCCTCGCTATCTGAGTAATCGGCGCTTACAGTGGTTGAAGTCGTATTGATGGTGCCGGAGGGCTTAATGTTTGACACCGTGGGCGGGGTTGTGTCCGGTGGCCCGGTGGAAAGGGTATTGCTAAAGACGCCGCCGTATGTGCCGGCAAAGAGGGTGTGGTCGCTGGCAAAGTTAGGCGATACGGCCAGGGATTTAACATCAGTGCTGGTAAGCCCTGTATTTGCGGCGCTCCAGCTG
>JAJYIM010000027.1 GCA_021790115.1 Actinomycetes bacterium
AAAAGCCCGCAGTCGTACCCGCTGCGGTACGTCGAGGACTTTTTGCTCCGAGGACGCCGCCCATCGACTTTGCAGCCGGCCGCAGCAGAATGCGTCTACCGGGATAAGCTCTAAGAGCCGGAAACGCCTGCCGCCGGTTCATTGATGTCTAAAACAATGACGCATCCACATTGCGGCGATTTATTTTTTGATACCACACAAAACGGACATATGACAAAAAGGGACGAAAATTTATCGGCGGTCTTGACAAACCCGCTTCCCTGTTGTAGGCTCCCAGCTATCATATAGCTTCAGCCTGTGGGCCGCCGCAAAGGCGCTTGAGGGAAACCGGTGGAAAACCGGTGTGGTCCCGCCACTGTAACTGGAAGCTTCGCATGCGATCGGTCCTCTTTGGGAGCGAGCCACTGGGTATTTGCCCGGGAAGGCGGCAGCAAAGCGTTTATCCAGGAGCCAGGAGACCTGCTCACGGACTCAAGTCAGAGACTCTCCGCGGAGGGAGTGACTTGGCGTTGCGTTTGGCGCTTGCCTCGTTTATTGGCCCCCTTCCTCGGAAGGGGGTTTTTCATTTCAAGAGCAACGGCGACGGGAGGTAGTTATGCATATTGAAGACGGCATTTTGCCACCGGAGGCTTGGGGCGCCTGGTATGGCGTCGCCATCCTTTTCATCCTTCCTGGCTTGCGCGAAATAAAAAAGCGCGCCCGGGAAGCATTGTCGTACAAGCCCTTGCTGGCAATGGTGGGTGTGGCGGTGTTTGTCATCTCGGCAATGCACCTGCCCGTTCTGGTCACCGGCTCCTGCTCACATCCATGCGGCACGCCGCTGGCGGCCATCATTGTCGGCCCGTTTGCGACCATTGTTATTTCCACCATCGTCCTTTTTTTCCAGGCCATCTTCCTGGGCCACGGCGGCATCACCACTATTGGCGCCAATACCTTTTCCATGGGAATAGTTGGCGGCATCTCCGGCTATCTGAGCTGGAAGCTGCTGTGCTCATTCCACAGCCCCATTTGGCTGGCTGCGGCTGTGGCCGGTTTTACCGGCGACCTGCTGACTTATGCAACCAGCGCTTTCGAGCTGGCGTGGAGCCTGCATGGCAGCGTTCCCCTGGTCCACCAGTGGCTTGTTTTCTTCCTGGGCTACGGCCCGACCCAGTTGCCGCTGGCTGTCGGTGAAGCTGTCTTCAGCGCCGCCGTGCTTCAGGTCATGGTCAGCCGCCGCCCCGACCTGCTGTTCAGGGCCAGGCTTGCGAAGGAGGCGAAAGCACGTGCGGCCGCTGCCTAAAAGACAGGAACCAGCCAAACAGGTATGGTTTGATGCCTTCACCAAGACCATGTTGACGATCATGGTAGTCCTGCTGATTTTTATCTTCGCCGCCGCCAAGTACATGGACAGTCGCCATATGTCGGCAGGAGGGACTGATGATGCCGTCAATAACATGGCGACGCAGGTATCACAACAACAACATCATCCTTTCATTGAATTGCCCGGGGATGCCCAGATCGGCGCGTTCTCGGTAGCCAACCTGTTCGTCGGCCTCATCATCGGCCACTCCTGGCAGAAGCTGTTTTCCGCGGGCGCGCCGGAGCGGGAACGACATGATGAAAAAGGATAAGTAGTGGATGTTACTGCAACAGACAGAATCGCTGACGGCAAGACTCGCTTGCACCGCATGGACGGTCGGGTAAAGACCATACTGTTTCTGGCCGCCATCGTTGTTGCCACCATCCTCAGTCACTGGTACCTGTTGCTGGGCATTTGGCTGGCAGCCATTGTCCTCTATCACTCGCTGCAGTTGCCCTGGCGCCTGCTGGCCCGACGCCTCTACATTCCCTTCGGCATTGCCTGGCTCGTATTGCTGGACCTCCTTTTTACCCGCGGGGCCCACGCATTGTTTACACTGCCGGCCGGTCCTGTTTCTTTTACCGCGTATCGAGAAGGGCTCCTTTTGGGCCTTTTAACCATGCAGCGCATTATGGCGGCCGTCACTTTGGGCAGCATCCTTTCCTTCAGCACGCCAATGATAGAAATCCTGGAAAGCATGCGTTCATTTAAAATGCCGGATTTTATTGTTGACCTGGCGGCGATGATGTACCGCTATGTCTTTGTGCTGGAAGAAACGGCGCGCAACATGCGCCGCTCGCAGTTAAGCCGCATGAGCGCCTCCGCCAGCTGGCTGCGGCAGGCAAGCGACACCGGCAGGGTCGCCGGCAACCTGTTGACAAAATCCCTGGACCGCAGCACCATGATCTACAAGGCCATGCTGGCGCGAGGATACGATGAAGATAGCGCCGCCGCCGCGTTTTTTACCCGGCCCGTACCTGCGCCAGAACGGAAGCTGGGCTGGATGATTGCCGCGCCGCTAGCAGCCATGGTGATCTTCGACCTATTCCATTAGAGGCATTCAACCCATGGAACTTATCAAGGCCACCGGAGTCAGCTACGTTTACGATGGCGGACAGCCGGCTTTGAAAGACATTGACCTTTCCATCAGCAGTGGCGAGATGGTAGCCGTCCTGGGTCCAAACGGCGCCGGCAAATCTACCCTTTTCCAGCTATTCAATGGGCTTCTTGAGGCCACTTCTGGTCTTGTCACGGTAAAAGGGTTGCCGGTCCGCAAAGAAAACTTCCGGGAAATCCGCACTATCATCGGCATGGTCTTTCAGGACCCCGACGACCAGCTGTTTAATTCCACCGTTCGCCAGGAGGTTTCCTATGGGCTCAAAAATATGCGGGTCCAGGGGCAGGCCATGGAAGCTGCTGTTGCCTGGGCCCTGGATGTCGTGGGCCTGCGGGGGTACGGCGAGAAAAGTCCCCATCGTTTAAGCGGCGGTGAGAAAAAACGGGTTGCCCTGGCCAGCATCCTGGCCATGCGGCCCGAGGTCCTGGTTTTGGACGAACCGACGGCATCGCTTGACCCGATGGGCGCCAGCCGGCTGATCACGCTGTTTAAATCCATCAATCGCGACCTGGGGATGACTTTGATATTTGCAACGCACGATGTTGACATCGTGCCCTTGCTTGCTGAGCGGGTCTATTTGTTAAACGGGGGCAAAATCGTTTCCAGCGGCGGCGTAGCGGAGGTTTTTGCCGACAAGCAGGCCATCCGTCAAATTTCCCTGCGTTTGCCACGGGTCGCACATTTAGCAGAGTTGCTCGCCCGGGATGGAGTTATTGCCGCGGACGACTTGCCGCTCACCATCGGCCAGGCCCGGCGGCTGTTGCAAAAACTTTCGCCGTTTCCCTGCCGCCCGCAGGGCCAAAACGGCGCGGCTTAAGTTTTCGCCATGTTCTTCCGACGTAATTTAAGAATCTGTCTCCGCAGGTTGTTCGCAGCACAGAACGTACCCTTGGGACAGATTATCTAGCAGCATGCCAGCCTAGGGGGCCAACTTATATGATAGACGAAAGTATACTTGTAGTGGATGATGAGGAAGTTATCCGCGATGTCTGCGCTCAAATCCTGGCAGCGGAAGGATACAAAGTAACCACGGCCTCAACGGGCAAGCAGGCTCTTCACCTGGTTAATACAAACCGTTTTGATGCGGTGATCACCGATATCATGATGCCGGACATGTCCGGGCTGGAGCTGCTTGAGGTGATCAAAAAGTCGGGAATGGATGTGAGTACCATCGTCATTACCGGCTTGGGAACCTTCGATATGGCCACTCAGTCCGACCGGCTGGGCGCCCGCGAGTTCGTGGTCAAGCCGTTTACCCCCGCTGAGCTGAGGGAGGCCGTTGCCAAGGCGCTTGACAAGCGGAAACTGGAGATAAAATGAGCCTGCCCGCCGATGGGGAGCCGGCCCCGCCCGGCGCGGCCGGGGCTTTAACTGCGGCTGAATCTTAGCTTCCAGACCAACGGCGCCGCTTCCAGAAATATGCGTTTCGACATCTTTGACTGGCCCAGCTGGCGGTCAGCGAAAGTTATCGGAATTTCCTTTATCCTGAACCCCTGCCTGATTGCCCGGTAAGTCATCTCGATCTGGAAGCCGTACCCTTGGGAGGATACGCTGTTTAGGTCCAGCGCTTCCAGCACTTCCCGCCTGAAGCACTTGAAACCGCCGGTAAGGTCATTAACAGGGATGCCCAGGATCATCCTGGCGTAGAGGCTGCCGCCCTGGCTGATCATGCGCCTGCCCAGTCCCCAGTTTTCCACGCGCCCGCCGGAGACGTAACGGGATCCCAATACCAGGTCCGCATCCTTGATTGCTTCCAGGAAATCAGGCACGTAGGCGGGGTTATGCGAAAAATCGCAGTCCATCTCAAAAATATAACTGGCGCCGCTCTGCAGGGCCGCGCGGAAGCCATCTACATAGGCGGGGCCGATCCCCTGTTTTCGGGGCCGGTGGATGACGGACAGGCTGCCGTCCTGGCCCGCCAGCCCATCGGCAATGCGGCCGGTGCCGTCGGGGGAATTGTCATCAACGACAATTATGCGGCCGACCAGGCCTTTTGACTTGAAAACATCCTTGAGGGCGGCGACGAACCGCGCCAGATTCTCGCGCTCGTTATAAGTTGGCAGAATTATGGTAAACATTCATACACAATTTAACGGTTTTTAAGGGGAAACGGAATAACCCGGATGGTGGATGGTGGATAAACCCCAAACCCCAAACCCCAAACCCCAAACCCCAAACCAAGTCTTTCAGGTCACCAACCTCCGGTACATGCTTCTTACGGCTATCTCTGTAAAGAGCAGCGTCGTTGCGAGCGCATACAGAGCCTCCAGACCCAATTTCCAGGAGAGCCTGTCCAGCATCAGCGAGCGGGTGATATCCACATAGCTGGTAAACGGGATCACCCAGGCGAAGAGCTGCACCGGCTCGGGGAAGCGGGAGATGGGGAAAAATGTGCCGCACAGGAACTGGGCCGGCAGGACGAACCCGGCAAAGTAAAAGCGGAAGTACTCCATCTGGGCGATGCGGCTGGTGACCAGGATCGCCAGGGCGGCAAAGTTGAACGCAGCCAGGAACATGAGCAGCGGCGCAAAAACGGCCTGCCAGTGATCGATGATCCCCAAAAACAGAAGGGCGCTTAAGACCAGCACCGAGTTGAAAAAACCACGGCTGGCGCCCCAGAGAATCTCCGCCAGACCGACCTCGCCGGCGCTGATGGGAGTTGAGATCATCCCCTCAAACGTATTCTGGATCTTCATGCGGAAAAAGGAGCCGTAGGTGCACTCGAAAGTCGCCTGCATGATGGAGGCGCTGCCCAGGATGCCGGCGGCCACGAACTTGACGTATGGAACGCCCTCGATTTCGGAGATGTAGGAGCCGAGGCCAAGGCCGAAGACAAAGATAAAAAGCATCGGCTCCACCAGCGCCGGGATGATGTTGAATTTTAACAGGGCGACATAGACCTGGGCGTTTCTCAGCCAGACCTTAAAGAAGGCAGGGGTGATGGAAAGGAGCCCGTTTCTCACGCGCGTATCTCCCTGCCGGTCAGTTTAAGGAAAACGTCTTCAAGCGAGGCAGGCCTCAGCACATGCTCCACCCGGGGCCAGGCCGCGAGAATGCCGTCGAAGTCGGTGGCGGCAGAGCCATAAAAATAGAGGCTCTGGCCGCTTTCCTGGTGGCTGATTTCCGGAAACCGGCCCAGGATATCGGCGGCCAGTCTGCGGCCGGCTCTGGCCTCCAGCACGTAAGGGGGCAGGTGCCGGCGGATCAGTTCCGTGGGGCTGCCTACATCCACGCGGCGCGCCTGGTCCATGATAATGATTTCATCGCAAAGCTTTTGCGCCTCATCCATATAATGGGTGGTCAGCAGCAGCGTGATGCCCCGGTCCTTGAGCTCAAGCAGCTTGTCCCAGATCAGGTGGCGCACCTGCGGGTCCAGGCCGGTGGTCGGCTCGTCCAGAATAATCAGCTCCGGGTCGTTGACAAGCGCCCGCGACATGATCAGCCGCCGCTTCATGCCGCCGGAAAGATCCGGCACCGGCGTGCCGGCGCGGTCGCTTAGGTCCATGAAATCAAGCTGCTCCTGGCAGCGCCGGCGCGCCAGCGGCCGCGGCAGCCCGAAATAGCGGGCGTAAACCATCAGGTTCTGCCAGGTGGTGAGGTCGGGGTCGAGGTTGTTCTCCTGTGGCACGACTCCCAGCCGCGCTTTTATCTGGCGCGGATGCGAAAGCACGTCCAGGCCGAAAACGCGCAGGGAGCCGGACGTGGGCAGGACAATACAATAAATCATTTTCATGGTTGTAGTCTTGCCGGCGCCGTTGGGGCCGACGAGGCCATAGCAGCGGCCCTTCTCGACGCCGAAGTCAAGCGACTTCACCGCCACGATGCCGCCGTACCTTTTATGGAGAGATTTAGCTTCAATGACCAAAAAATTAACTCCGGTTTGTAATTCCCCCGTTCGGAATTATTTCAAATTCCGCCGGCGTCTTTAATACATTGGCTGCGCCTGGCGGCGGCCGCACCGCCGGGCAGCAGCGGTCGGCGGCGCCAACTATATCCTTAATTCTGGTAAATTCCAGTAAAATATGAATTATGATGAACGATCAGCTAAAAATCGTTTCCATTCCCATCGAGGGCATGACCTGCGCCACCTGCGCCGAGCGTAACGCGGGGGCGCTCCGGCAGGTGCCGGGAGTTAAAGAGGCCGAGGTCAACTTTGCCACTCAGAAGGCGGTCGTCAAGTACGACCCGGAGTCGGCCGGCCTTGCTTCGCTGGTGGGCGCGGTAGAGAGCGCCGGGTACAAGGCAATTACGGAAAAAGTGACGCTGGCCGTGCAGGGCATGACCTGCGCCTCGTGTGTGGAGAGGGTGGAAAAGGCGCTGCGGGCCGCCGACGGCGTCATCTCCGCCTCGGTCAATTTCGCCACCGAGAAGGCGACGGTTGAATTTGTCACCGGCGAGGCGACCAGGGACAGCCTGGCCAGGGTTGTTGAGTCAGCCGGCTACAAGGTTATCGCGGCTGATGAAGAAGCTGCCGGCTCCGGCGGCGAGGATGCCGAGGCGCGCCTGAGGCGGCGCGAGTACCGCCGCCTGCAGCTAAAAGTGCTTGTGGGCGCGCTGCTTTCAATTCCGGTTTTCTTGGGCAGCTTCGCCGAGTGGTTCGGATCGCTGGGTCCGCTTAACAACGTCTACGTTTTGTGGGCGCTGGCCAGCCCGGTGCAGTTCTGGGTGGGCTGGCAGTTTTACACCGGGGCGCTGGGCGCCGCCAGGCACCGGTCCACCAACATGAACACGCTGGTGGCGGTGGGATCGTCCTCCGCCTACCTTTATAGCGTTGCCGGCGCCTTGTTTCCATCCTTCTTTGAAAGCCAGGGGCTGGGAACGCCGATGTATTTTGATACGGCTGCAATCATCATCACGCTGATTCTCTTCGGCCGCATGCTGGAGGCGCGGGCCCGGGGCCAGACCTCGGAAGCGATCAAAAAGCTGATGGGGCTGAGGCCCAAAACGGCGCGGGTGCTGCGCGAAGGGCGGCAGCTTGATGTGCCGGTTGATGATGTTATTGCCGGCGACATTGTAATCATGCGCCCGGGTGAGCGCGTGCCGGTTGACGGCACCGTCGTCGAAGGCGCCTCCAGCATCGATGAGTCAATGATCACCGGTGAAAGCATGCCCGTGGCCAAGCGGCCCGGCGACGAGGTGATCGGCGCCACTATCAACAAGACGGGCAGCTTCCGGTTCAAGGCGACCAGGGTGGGCAAGGAAACGGCGCTGGCGCAGATCATCCGCCTGGTTCAGGAGGCGCAGGGCACAAAACCGCCGATTGCCCGCCTGGCCGATGTCATCGCCGGTTACTTCGTGCCCGGCGTTTTCGCGGCGGCGGCGCTCACCTTTGTTGTCTGGTTGATTCTTGGCCCGGCGCCGGTGTTTACCCATGCGCTGCTTAACTTTGTCGCCGTGCTGGTTATCGCCTGTCCCTGCGCCCTGGGCCTGGCCACGCCGACGGCGATCATGGTTGGCACCGGCAAGGGAGCCGAGGCGGGAGTGCTTATCCGGGGCGGTGATTCCTTGGAGACGGCGCATAAAATCGACACCATTATCCTTGACAAGACAGGCACCCTGACAACCGGCCGGCCTGCCGTCACCGACGTTATTACGGACGGCTGGGATGAGCGGCGGCTGCTGGCGCTCGTGGCGTCTGCGGAACAAGACTCTGAGCACCCTCTTGGCGAGGCCATTGTCAGCAGCGCCGCCGCCAGGGGCATACCGCTTCAGGAAAGCGTGTCCTTCCAGGCCCTCGCCGGCCAAGGCGTTCAGGCCAGCGTCGGCGGGCACGCGGTTTTGGCCGGCAACGCCGGCCTGCTCACCGGGAAGGGACTTAAGCTAAACGGTTTTCGGGAGAAGGCGCACACCCTGGCGGGCGAGGGAAAAACGCCGGTGGTCGTCGCCATAGACAATGCGGCCGTGGCTGTCATCGGCGTCGCGGACACGCTCAAGGAAGGCTCGCGCGCAGCGGTGACGGCGCTGCGCAAGCTGGGGCTTCAGGTCGTCATGCTCACTGGCGACAACACGCGCACTGCCGGGGCCATCGGCGCCCAGGCAGGGGTGGACCGCGTGCTGGCCGAAGTGTTGCCCGGCGGCAAAGCCCGGGAGGTCGAGCGCCTGCAGGCGGATGGCCACAAAGTAGCAATGGTCGGCGACGGCATCAACGACGCCCCGGCGCTGGCCCAGGCGGATGTCGGCATCGCCATCGGCACCGGCACCGGCACCGATATTGCCATGGAGGCGGCCGACATCACCCTCATCTCCGGCGACCTCAAGGGCGTTGTAACGTCGATCTCGCTTAGCCGCCGGACAATCCAGATAGTCCGGCAGAACCTGTTTTGGGCTTTCTTCTATAACACCGCCCTCATCCCGGTTGCCGCCGGCGTGCTTTATCCGTTCTTCGGCCTGCTGCTTAACCCCATCTTTGCCGCCGGCGCCATGGGACTGTCATCGGTGACCGTTGTCAGCAACTCATTGCGCCTCAGGCGCTTCCGGCCGGAAACCGGCTCCAGTTAAGGTTTAGGGATAAAATAAATGTCGCAATTTTTAGCGAAACCGGAAACTCGAAACTCGAAACTGTTTTTCTGAAGGGGGAGGTTTATTTTGGCAAAGACGCGTGATCATTACACCATTGCCCAGTTCTCCGACATTCACTGCGGCGACCCCCGCTTTGACGCCGCCCTGATGGAGAAAATGCTGGCGGAGATTAACGCGGCCGGGCCGGACCTGGCCGTCATCGCCGGCGACCTCACCGCCGATGGTTACCGCGAGCAATTCGAGGAGGCCAGGCGCTACATCGACCTGGTTCAATGCCCGGAAAGAATCGTGATTGCCGGCAATCACGATAACCGCAACGTCGGCTATCTTCATTTCGAGGAGTTGTTTGGTGAAAGGCATACCCAGACGGAGCTTGACTTTAAGGTTGTTAGTGATGGAAAACAGGGTGAGATTCAGGAGCGGGTCAAGATTCTGGCGCTTGATTCAAGCAAGCCGGACCTGAATGACGGCGAGATCGGCCGCCAGAATTACAAATGGATTGATCAGGCTTTTGCCGACGCCGGCCATTACAAGATCTTCATCCTCCATCATCACCTGGTCAGCATCCCCAGCACCGGCCGGGAGCGCAACGTTGTCTGGGATTCCGGCGACGTGCTGGAAAAGCTGCGGGATGTTGACGTTGACCTGGTTCTGCATGGCCACCGGCACGTGGCCTATAACTGGCCGGTGGCGAATATGCTGATCGCCAGCAGCGGCACCGCCAGCACCTGGCGCACGCGCGGTTATATCCAGCCCTCGTACAATCTCATTGAGATTGGCCCCGAGGTGGTGACGATTATTACCAAGGTGCCGGGCGGAGAGATCCTGTCACGGGACCGCTACCGCCGCCGGCCGCGCTGAAAACCCGGATGGTGGATCCTGGATATTTGATAAACCCAAAAATCAGCCAAAAACCAATAACTAACTTGACAAATAGAAAATAGTCACTCGGAACTCGGAACAAATGCGACGCCTCCTTATTTTTTTAGCAGCATTGCCGTTAGGCATTGTTATGTTATTGTCGGGCCTGCTGGGCTGTGGGGGCGGCGGTGGCGGAGCAGGAGCCACCACTGCCACAACTGTGGCGACGCGTTCTGCCGCAGATGTTATTGCCGAGCGGGCCGAAAAAGTGCTCGCGTCCACGAGCAGCACGGGCGATTATGCCTGTAACACAATCACCGCACCGGTGCTGGCGGGCAAGCTGGCCGATCCGGTCCAGAAGGATGGCATTTATCTTCTGGACGTGCGCAAGCAGGCGGATTACGGCGGGGGGCATATTGAAGGCGCAACCCAGGTTGATTTCTCAGCGTGGGCAGCTCCCGTCAGCCTTGCCAGGCTGCCTAGGGACAAAAAGATCGTGGTCGTCAGCTATACCGGCAACGCAGCCGCCCAGGCGACGGGCGGCCTGCGGATGCTCGGTTACGACGCCGCTGCTTTAAAGGGGGGGATGGACGGCTGGGCCAAAAACCAGGGGCAGGCCCTGGTCGTCCAGGCTCTTTCTGCCACCGCTTACCCCGTGGCGATGGCCCCCTCCCCGTCAGGCTTCCTGCCGGCGCCTTCGAAATTTGCCTTTGACCAGCCTTCTGTCTCCAGTTACAGCGTGCTGGCCCAGAAGGCCAACATTATCGCCGGCGGCATGCAGCCGGCGGGCGATTATGCCAACAATACGATCACCGCCGCCCGCCTCAGCCAAAAAATGGCGCACCCTGCCCAGCAGCCCTTCGTGCTTGACATCAGACAGAAGAGTGATTTCGACAAAGGCCATATCGAAGCAGCCGCCAACATTGAGTTCGCGGCCGTGACAGTTCCGGAGAATCTGGTCCAGCTTCCGAAGAACAAGAAAATTGTTGTTGTCTCCTATACGGGCGGCACGGCGGCGCAGGCCGTCACCGTGCTGAGGATGCTGGGCTATGACGCTGCCCTGCTTAAGTACGGCATGATGAGCTGGAATGGCAGCGGCAAGCAGGACTATCTCAAATATATTCAGAGCGCAAATAATCCTCTGGCCAGGTGAGGCTTAATCCACTTCCTTCTCGATTTCTTCTTTCTCCTGTTTTCTGTTTTTCTTCCCGTACTTGCTCTCGCCGTGGGAACCGGCGCCGGAGCGGGGCCGGCCGGCAAAAGGATTGCGTGGTTTTGGCCGCCGCTTTATTTTTTTACGTGCCTTGTCCATGAAATGAAGTCCTCTGGCCGGCGCTGCTTTTACTGTCAAGCAGAATTATGACCGGCCCGTCGTTGACAAGGTCCACCTTCATCATTTCCCCAAATTGGCCCGTCTGCACCTCAATTCCGGCGCGCGCGACTTCGTCCGCCACTTCCAAGTAAAGCTTCTCGGCAGCCTCAGGAGCGGCGGCGGCGGCGAAGCTGGGGCGGTTGCCCCTGCGCGCGTCGCCCACCAGCGTGAACTGGCTGACCACCAGCACTGCGCCGCCGGCTTCTTTTACAGACAGGTTCATCAGTCCTTCGTTGTCGGCAAAGATGCGCAGCCGGGCAATCTTGCGCGCGACGTAGGCCGCATCGGCGGAGGTGTCCTTTCTGACGACACCGACAAGCGCCAGCAGGCCGCCGGCAATGGCGGCAATTACCGCCCC
The DNA here is from genome assembly GCA_021790115.1 of Actinomycetes bacterium. GTDB lineage: Bacteria > Actinomycetota > Thermoleophilia > BMS3ABIN01 > BMS3ABIN01 > JACWAD01. The sequence continues at coordinate 11,570 of JAJYIM010000027.1, forward strand.
GTCCACGGAAACAGACGCCTTGCTGACCCTTTGTACGGCTGCGATCATGACAATAGTCTAATGAAACCGCCACGGAATCAAAAATCAATGCTAAGCTTACGGTGCAATGGCGAGGTTTAGAGAGGCCGGCCTTTATTTCCTGCTCGGCGCCCTGCTTGTCGGGACCTTGTGGCGGGGTGGTTACTTCCCCGCGCCCAAATGGACATTCGCGGCGCTGCTGCTGCTTGCCGGCGCAACCGAGCTGGGGATGTCCGCGGCTCTGAAAGAGCTTCGCCTGCCCCGTTCCCCCGGATTTTGGCTCTTTGCTGCTTTTGTCTGTTTTGCCGGGGCCAGCTTTACCTGGAGTGTTTCCCGGGCCGACACGGTGCGCGAAGCTGTGCTGCTGGCGGGGTTGCTGGCAGCCATGTTCACGGCCGAGAGCCAGCTCAAGCGCTCGGGCATCAAGACAATTAAAGCAATTGCTTTCTGGCTGGTCTACTCGTCGGCATTTGTCTGCGCCTGGGGGATAGGAGCTTACATCTTCAGGACTGCCCCTTACAGCGAAGTTGTCGACGGCCTGCTCCGGGCGGGCTCGACCTTCGAGTATTCAAACGCCCTTAGCTGTTTTGGCCTGATGGCGCTCCCGGTCACAGCCGCGCTGCACGGGCTGGCGGCCCGGCGCGACCGCCCCCTGCTGGCGACCGCCATCAGCCTGCAGGCAGCCGCCGTGCTTTTAAGCTATGCCCGTTTTGGCTATGTGGCCCTGTTTCTTTTAAGCGCTTGGTTTGTTTTGTCCGGGTGGAAAAAGGGAACGGCGGCCGCAGTTATGCTGGCGCTTGTGGCCGGGCTGGCGGCGGCCGCCTGCGCCGCAGCCGCGGAAATGGCGGGCCGGCCCGTGGTTGGCCTGGTGGCGGTTTTGCTGGTGTTTGGCCTCGCCTGGGCGGGTCACAAATTCCTGGAATCTGTGTCGGGGGAAAGGCGCCTGCGTTACCAGCCCCTGGCGGCAGGCGCGCTTGCCCTGGCGGGGATTACCACAGCTGCGGTGCTGGCGCAAAAATCGGGGCGGCTGCATGCCGCCCTGGTAGCAAGATTTGAGAAAGGGTTTGCTTTAAGCAGCCTGCTTCCGCACCGGCTGGATACTTACAGAGGCGCCGCCGACGCGTTCCGGGTGAGGCCCCTGGCCGGCTCCGGCCTGGGCACTTTTGCCCAGGTTTATCAATGGTACGCCATTGCCGCCTACACCAAATTCGCGCATAATCTGGTGCTGCAGGCCGCTGTGGACACCGGTTTGATCGGGGCCGTGCTGATGGCGTTGTTTCTGGTTTATGTGGTTGCTTTTAGCGGTTGGCGGCTACTGGCGAGAGCCGGGCCGCTGCCGCGCGCATTTGCCATTGCTTCGCTTGTTTTTGTCGCCTGCAACATGTTCGACTGGGAATGGTACATCCCGGCCCTGGCGGGGTGGTTTGTGGTGGGACTGATGTGTGTTGAAGCGGATGCTGGATTCTGGATAAACCCAAAAAACGGATATTAGACTCTGGATCCTGGAAGCTGGATTAAACCGAAACCCAAACCCAAAACCAAAAAAATGACTTGATAAATAGAAAATAATCGTTATGTTTTTTGGAACTTGGAACTTGGAACTCATTTAACCAGCAGGTCTGCCGCCAGGAACGCGAAGTATGTGATCCCGATAAACCCGTTCATGGTCATAAACGTGCCGACGCGGGAGAGGTTGCTTTCCCGCACGAGGGCGTTTTCAATAGCCAGCAATAAAAAGACGGCCCCCACTCCCGCGAAATAAACGGCTCCCAGCGCGAGCGCAAACCCTGCCGCCGCCAGCAGCGCCACGGCCAACAGATGAGAGATCCGCATCAGCAACAGGGCCCTGCCCGGCCCCAGTAATGCCGGCAGGGAGTACAGGCCCTCCCTGCGGTCAAAATCAATGTCGAGGCAGGCGTAGGCAATATCGAAACCGCCGATCCAAAAAGTGACGGCCCCCATCAGCAGGAATGGTTGCCAGGCCAGATGGCCGGAAACGGCCACCCAGGCTCCCACCGGCGCCAGGCCGTCTGCCGCCCCCAGGGAAAAATGACAAAACGTAGTGAAGCGCTTGGTATAAGGGTAGATTGCGAAGACCGCGATCACGATTGGCGCCAGGTACCAGGTCAGCCGGGGCAGCCGGGAGAGGGCCAGCGCCAGGGCCGCCAGGGAAAGGGCGCAGAAAGCCAGGGCGTTGCTGAGCGACATTTTACCTGACGGGAGCTCCCGCCCGGCCGTGCGCGGATTGCGCGCGTCAATCTCCCTGTCGATTACCCGGTTAAGCCCCATGGCCAGGCTGCGCGCCGCCACCATGGCGAAGGTGATCCAAAAAAGGCGGCTAAAGCCGGGCGCCCCGCCCTGGGCCAGGAAGGCCCCGGCGTAGGCAAACGGCAGCGCAAAGACGCTGTGCTCGAGCTTGACAAAGCGGGAAAAAAGGAGCGGCATTTTGGCCGGCATTGACGTTTCGTTTTTTGGTGACATTATGTCTGGTTTAAAGTTTCAGCCGGCCGGGATGTCTCCCGCCGCTTACGTTCGCGGAAAAAGCCCTCCATGGGCGTTTGTAGCGCAAAGTTGCCCCGATGCCAACGAAACTGCTCATTACGGCTTTTCCATCTGCGGGATGATGGGCCCTGGTCAGGGGCATACCCTGTGGCCGCGAGCCGAACCGCTCCGGGAAACATCCCGCCCGGCAGTTGCCGGCCCTTTGTTTAAAGTTTCAGCCGGCCGGGATGTCTCCCGCCGCTTACGTTCGCGGAAAAAGCAATCGACGGCCCCTATAAATCGATCCCGTACTCTTCCCAGCGCCGGTCCACCAGCTCTTTAACCTCCGGGCTCATCTCGATGTCGGCGGGCCACTCGCGCGGATGCCCTTCTGCCGGCCACTTCTTGGTGGCGTCGATGCCCATCTTGGCGCCGTAGCCGGCCGTGGGGCTGGAGTGGTCCAGCACGTCCAGGGGCCCCTCGCTGACGAGGATATCCCGGGCCGGGTCGACGTTGTTGAAAACTCGCCAGGCGACTTCGCTTTCGTCATGGACGTTGACGTGCTCGTCAACAATAACAACAAACTTCGTCAGCGACAGCATCCCCAGGCCCCAAACGGCGCTCATCATCTTGCGGGCCTGCATGGGGTAACTCTTCTTTATTGATATGATGGCGCAGTTGTGGAAAACGCCCTCCAGTGGCAGGTTCATGTCCACCAACTCCGGCAGCGTCATTTTCAGCAGCGGCAGGAACAGCCGCTCGGTGGCCTTGCCCAGGTAACAGTCCTCCATCGGGGGCTTGCCCACAATGGTGGTGGCGTAGACCGGGTTGCGCCGGTGAGTGAGCGCGGTCAGGTGGAAAACCGGGTAATCGCCGGCAAGCGAGTAATAGCCGGTATGATCGCCAAACGGGCCCTCGCGGCGCCGCTCGTCCTTTTGCAGATAGCCCTCCAGGATGATTTCCGCCGCCGCCGGCACCTCCATATCGACAGTGAGGCATTTTACCATCTCCACCGGCGAGCCCTTCAGAAAGCCCGCCAGCACCATCTCGTCCATGCCCCTGGGCAAGGGAGCTGTGGCGGCGTAAGTTGTGGCGGGGTCGGTGCCGATCGCCACCGCGGCTTCCATCCGGCCGCCACTGGTGCGGAAATTTTCAGCGCCGTCCTTGTGCATATGCCAGTGCATGCCTGTGGTGCGCGAGTCAAATTTCTGCAGCCGGTACATGCCGGCGTTGCGGCGCTCCTCGGGATCCTTGGTAAAGACAACCGGCAGGGTGATAAAAGGGCCGCCGTCGCCGGGCCATGTTTTCAGGATCGGCAGCGCGTCAAGATCAGGCTCGTCCATCACGACTTCCTGGCAGGGGCCGTCTTTGACCATCCTGGGCGCCGAGCCGGCCAGCCCCTTCAGCTTGCCGAGGGCCCTGACTTTTGCTACCAGCCCCTGGGGAAGCTCAAACTTCAGCAGCTCGCCCAGGCGCGCAGCCACAGAGTTTAAATCCTCGCCTCCCAGCGCCAGGCTGATGCGCCTCTTGCTGCCGAACTGGTTGATCAGGATAGGCATCTCTCCGTCCTTAGGGTGATTGAATAGTAGTGCCGGCCCCCCGGCCTTGCTGACCCTGTCGGTGATCTCCGAGATTTCCAGCTCGGGATCGACGGCGGCGTCAATCTCAGCCAGCTCGCCTTCGCGCTGAAGCAACTTGATAAACTGTCTTAAATCATCAAGCGCCATTTTGACCTTCTCGAGGCTCATGCCAATACAATACTTCCAGCTCAGCAATGAGATCAGCAAGTTTCGCCTGACTGCCGCCGGCAGCGGCGCCAATGAACTTCTCAAGCGCTTGCCCCGGGACTGGGGCTGCCGTTTGTCCGCCGCTGAGCATGCTGCTGCGGAATCGTTTGAAACTGCCCAGGCACTCATCATTATCGAGCCGGCCGGCCGCGCGCCCGGCCAGGCAAACGGTCGCCATCGTCCAGGCGCTGAAAGTTTGCCGCGAAGGTTGATCCTGGCAGTGCAGATAAGAGCAAAGGCTGACGAGGTCCGCCATCAGCCGCACACAGAAAAGATCTTCCAGCGCCGCCAGGCGGGTGAGCCCGCGGGCGTACATGTAGTCCCCCGCCAACAGGTTAAGCTCAGGCGTCGCCGGTTTCAGCAGCCTGCCTTTCCGGTAATGAAGCAGGTAGCCCTCAAAAATATATTCGAGTGCAAAGCAGTAATTGTCGCCCGGGTCCTCACAGGCGGCCGCTGCCGCGAGCAAATCGGCAAAGCCAGCCTGGCCTGGCGGCTGGGCGGCCAGCTTCTCTGCAAGCAGGGTGCTGCCGGCGGCGATCTGGGAGCGTATCTTTGCAAGCGTGACAGCCGTAAGCGACATAAAAAAGGGATTTAATGAGATGAGTGTTTCTTCAGATAAAAAGACAACGTCATCAGCTCAGTTGACAGATCAACCTGCCGGACAATAGCCGGTTTTTTGGCGTGCGCGCGGATGGGGGCAAAATTAAGAATCGATGGAACTCCGGCCGCCACAACCCTGTCGATAATCGTTTGGGCGACTGCCGCCGGGGTGGTGACGATCGCTATGTCAACATGATGGCGTTTGAGGTACTTTCCCAGCTCCTGAGTGGAAAGAACCGGGCCGGCGCCCCTGTTTTTGCCGATCACCGCCCTGGATGCGTCAAACATTGCCACCAGGTTAAAGCCCTGTTTTTGAAAACCGCGGTAGCGCGCCAGCGCCGTGCCCAGCTTGCCGGCGCCGACGATGATTGTGTCCCAGGTATGGTCCAGCCCCAGGCACTTCTTTAACTCGTTGATCAGGCGGTCTACCTCGTAGCCGACGCCGCGGATGCCGAATTCGCCAAAATAGGAAAGGTCCTTGCGGATCTGGGCCGGGTTGGTGCCTACTGCCTCGGCCAGCAGCCGCGAGGAGATGGTGGCAGTCCCCCTGGCCTGAATTTCCTGGAGCTGGCGCAGGTACCCAGACAGGCGCGGCACTGTGGCGGAAGGCACAGGCTGTTCTTTTCTGGCTCTGGGCGTCTGCATCATCCTTTGCCGCTCATTGAGTATTTATAAAGGCCGCGGCCGCGGCCGCCGTTCGCTCCAGGTCTTCGCGGCTGTGAGCCAGCGACACAAAGGCAGCTTCGAACTGGGAAGGCGGCAGGTAGACGCCGTGTTCCAGCATGTGCTTGTAGTAAGCGGCAAAGCGCCCGGTGTCGCTGGTTTTGGCAGACTCAAAATCTGTAACAGGCCCGGCTGTAAAGAACAGGGTCATCATTGAGCCGACACGGTTGAGGCTCAACCCGCCTTTGCCGGTGGCGGCTTTCATAAGCCCATCTGCCAGCGCGGCCGACTTTTCCCCCAGCTTGCCGTAAACGCCCGGCTTTTCCAGCTCGGTGAGCGTGGCCAGCCCCGCCGCCATCGCCAGCGGGTTGCCCGAAAGCGTGCCGGCCTGATACGTGCCGCCCTGGGGAGCCACTGTCTCCATGATCTCGCGCCTGCCTCCAAAAGCGCCGACTGGCAGGCCGCCGCCGATGATTTTTCCCAGGCAGGTTAAATCAGGCAAAACGCCGTAGAGCTGCTGCGCGCCGCCGAAGGCGACGCGGAAGCCTGTCATAACCTCGTCAAAGACAAGCAGGGCGCCGTGACTGCTGGCAAGCTCCCTGAGTCCTTCCAGAAATCCAGCCGCCGGCGGCACCACGCCCATGTTGCCGGCAACCGGCTCCAGGATGATTGCCGCCACCTGCCCGCCTTCCTTGTCCATGATTGCCCGCACGCCTTCCAGGTCGTTATAGCGGGCCAAAATGGTGTCCGCGGTGGTCCCCCGGGTCACCCCGGGGCTGTCCGGGAGGGAGAGGGTGGCCACGCCCGAGCCGGCCTGCACCAGCAGGCTGTCGACGGAGCCATGATAACAGCCTGTGAACTTGACGATCTTGTCCCGGCCGGTGTAGCCGCGCGCCACCCTGAGCGCGCTCATGGTGGCCTCGGTGCCGGAGTTGGTCATCCGCACCATTTCCACGGAAGGAAATGCCTGGCAAACCTTGGCGGCCAGCTCCACCTCCAGCGGGCAGGGGGCGCCGAAGCTGGTGCCGCCGGGCAGCGATTTTTCCAGCGCTTCCAGCACGGCGCCGTGGCAGTGGCCCAGGATCAAGGGGCCCCACGAGCCGACGTAATCAATATACTGGTTGCCGTCGACGTCGAACAGCTTGCTGCCGGCGCCCCGCTTGAAAAACAGCGGCTCCAGCCCCACCGCGCGCATGGCCCGGACGGGGCTGTTGACGCCTCCCGGCAGAAATTTTATTGCCTCGCGAAAGAGTTGTTGTGATTTGGCCGTATCCATGCTTCCGAATTTAACGGTCGTTCAGTTCAGATTATCGTCATTCCAAGGAACAGGAGGCGGTGAGGACTCTGTTTTTAAACCCGAAACCCGAAACCGCGTCTGTTCATCCCCCCAGCCATCTGGCGGCTTCCTTGGCGTGGTAGGAGATGATGATGTCGGCGCCGGCGCGGCGGATTGACCCCAGTGCCTCCAGCACCGCCTGTTTTTCGTCCAGCCAGCCATTGGCGGCGGCCGCCTTGATCATCGAGAACTCGCCGCTGACATTGTACGCCGCCAGCGGGAACTTGGTCTCCTGCTTGACCCGGTAGATGATGTCAAGGTAGGGAAGCGCGGGCTTGACCATAATTATGTCTGCCCCTTCTTCGATGTCCAGCAGGCATTCCCGCACAGCCTCATCGCTGTTGAGCGGATCCATCTGGTAGGTGCGGCGGTCCCCGAACTCGGGCGATGACTCCGCCGCCTCGCGGAAGGGGCCGTAAAAAGCAGAGGCGTACTTTGCCGCATACGACATGATCGGCGTATTTGTAAAGCCTTCGTTGTCCAGGGCCGAGCGGATCGCCGCCACGCGGCCGTCCATCATGTCTGATGGAGCGACGATATCGGCGCCGGCCTCAGCGTGCGAGAGCGCCATCTTCGCCAGCATATCCAGGGTCAGGTCGTTGTCTACGTCACCGTCCCGGATGATGCCGCAGTGCCCGTGGCTGGTGTACTCGCACAGGCAGACGTCAGTAATCACGATCAGCTCCGGCACTGCTTCCTTTAAAGCGGCCAGCGCCATCTGGATGATCCCCTCCTCGTCATAAGCGCCGGAGCCAACCTCATCTTTTTCTGCAGGGATGCCAAAGAGGAGGATGCCCGCCAGGCCCAGCTCCCGCACGCCGGCCGCTTCCTTGACCAGGTTGTTAATCGACACCTGAAAGCAGCCGGGCATGGAGCTGACTTCCTTGTGGACATCCTTGCCATGCGTGACAAAAAGGGGATAAATCAGGCGGTCTGGCAATAGGTCGGTTTCGCGGACAAGGCGGCGCATTTGCGGGCTCTGGCGCAGGCGGCGCATTCTATATGAAGGAAAATACATAAATCAGATGCTGGATGCTGGATGCTGGACAAAAAAAGCCCCAATATGTTCTGTCTGCCTGCGGGCCATGGCGCGGCCCCTCATTCCTATAAACCGGGCATCGGATAAGACCTGATATGGCAGACTTTCGTATATTAGCGCAAGTTGGCTTGCCGGTAAAGCTATCCGCCGGCCGTGGCGGCTTCCAGCTTGTCGAGGATGCCGGCTACCGCGGCGGCGTAGGCGGGGGCGGCGTCGAAGGGGGCCTGCTCTTTTAAATCGGCAAGCCTGACCTTCTCATCAAAAGGCAGGCAGCCCAGCACATCGTATTGCTGCGCCAGGTCATTGCAGAAGCCGGCATCGGCGGCCGTAACCTTGTTGACCACCATTGCCACCCGCGGGATGCCGATTTCTGCGGCAAGGCGGCCCGCGGCGTCGGCAGTCTGGAGGCTGCGCCGGCCGGGCTCGACCACAACCAGCATGGCGTCCACGCCGCGGGCGGTGCCCCGGCCCAAATGTTCCAGGCCTGCCTCCATGTCAAGGATGACCACATCTTTTTCCGCCAGCAGCAGATGCGAGATCAGGGCTCTCAGCAGCGCCGACTCAGGACAGATGCAGCCGGCCCCCCCCTTTTTTACTGTGCCCAGCCTCAGCAGCCGGACGCCGTGGGCTTCCACCGCCATGCTTTCGGGGATGTCGTCTACACGGGGGTTCATTTTATAGACCGGCGCCATGGCGCCCGGCTCGGCGCCGGTTCTTTCCCTGACAAGCCCGCTCATTTCGGCAATCGGGACGATTGATTCCGCTGCCTGCGGAGGGACGCCCACCGCGGACGCCAGGTTGGCGTCCGGGTCGGCGTCAACGGCAAGGACCCGCATGCCGCGGGCGGCGAGAATCCTCGCCAGCGTCCCGGCCACGGTTGTCTTGCCCACGCCACCCTTGCCGCTAATAGCCAATTTCATTTAGTACTCCGTTTGGAATCTATCGCAAAAGTCATATTCTGTTGCGAACGGTCTTTTGAGATAGTTTCTTATTTGCAGCATGCAGAAAAAGCCGCAGGGTTCAACGTTACAATCTTTACTATACCAATAATGCGCAACCTAACAAAAATGCGAAAAGCGATGTTTATGACAATACCCCGGGGGGCTTATAGCGGCAGGGAAATAAGTCGCTTTAACCAGGAATATGGATAATCCGCATCATGTAAAAAGCGGGAATTGGAGTAAACTACTTGCATTATAAGTGTCTTTATTAACTATCGGGGAGTACGGGAATAGGGATTCGTTGTTGGGCGCCAGGCTTAACATGATCTGCCGACGCGGAAGTTGCAGCTCCAGCGGGGTCGGCGGTTCTTTCCAGTCACTGCCAGCTTAAACAACGCTAGGCCGGTTCAGCCTCAGGCCGAATCAAGCCCACCGTACGAGGATCCTGTGTCCCCAAAAGGCACTTAAAAAGACTTTGTCAAAACTTCGGCTCGGGGGCAAGGAGGTGATGCATTTCTAAAGTCCACTAGGCAAGTGTTTGACCCAGACCGAGACTCTACCCAACGAAGGAGGAGGGGAAGGGATGAAGAATGTTTTTAAGAAGGGCCTCCGGTGGCGGACCTTAATGGTTCTGGCGCCGCTGGCCCTGCTGGTTGCTTTGGCTATTGCAACCAGCGGTTATATTACTGCCGGCTCGGCTGCTTCTTGCACCTACGGCAACTGCGGGCATGTGGCGCCGCCTTCGAGTTACGGCGTCAGCAATGACGCGCTCTACGTCGCCAACGGCAACGCCAGTAACGTGGCCGTAATTGACGTGGGCACCATGAGCATTGTCGACACCATTCCGGTGCCGGCGCAGCCCAACGGCCTGGCGGGGCTGGGCATGTACTGGGAGGTCCACGGCGTGGTCGCCTCCAAGGACAGGGCCAGCGTCTACGCCCAGGGCGCCCTCTCGGGCGGCTACCTGGCGGGCGCTCCCTACCAGCTGTATCAGATCGGCGTCAAAAACGGCAATGTCATCCGCAGCATACCGCTGCCAACAGACAGCTATGACCCGGTCGGTTATTGCGGCCTTGAGTACGCCCTTAACGATGAGAACTCCAACGAGCTGGTGGCGACGTCGATGAACGCGTCCGACGCCACCTTGCAGAGCATCGGGGCTCCCAACCTGGGCCGGCCCGCAGCTGAGCAGCAGGGCGGCTGGGCATACGTGGATATCGCCAACGGTACCGATACCGGCTTTACGAGCATGTACAATCCGGCCAACGGCACCAACTACGAGTCCTCTACCTGCGGCATTTCCTGGAATGCTTCCGGCAATAACGCCTATGCGTCGACGATGTTCAATCCGTATGTGGCCAATCTCAGCTGGACCGGCGGCAATGGCGGTGCCAACGCCAACGCCTCCGGCACGCCAACCAGCTTCACGGCGCCTCCGGCTACCGGCCGCATGTATCACCAGAACGATACGGACAAAGCCAAGGGCCTGCTCTATGTGGGCTCTGAGGACGGCAACATAGACGTCTTCAACATCAGCACAGGCTCTGCCGTCTACGACACCACGATCAATGTGAGGGCCCTGGATGGAAGCACCACCAGCGCCATTCACAGCATTGACATATCGCCGTCCAACAGCAACGTCATCTACGTGACCGCGCGCAATACGCCCGACAACAGCAACAACATGGAGCTGGTAATTGACGTCTCCAACCTGGCGGCTCCGAAGCTGATCGGCTCGATCGGCGGCTTTACCCATGACGTCTGCGGCGTCTACGCCATTGGCGACAAGCAGGACTTCTACGGCCACAAGCCGTCCCTGTCCCTCAGCGAGACCCGGGTCTACTGGGCCAGCCTGAGCGATTACGCGGCCGGCAAGCTGTCGGTTGACTACAGCATCGCCAATAGCGATGCGGCAGTTCCGACCAACGTTGCCGCCAACGTGTCGATCACGGGCTCCAGCAGCACCAACGGCGTTACCGCGGCCACGGCCCTGCCGCTGGCGGTTGGCAACATTGGCGGCGGCGGCAGCACTGCGCTGACGCTGCAGTACAACGTGCCGGTAGGCGTGGGGTCATTCATGACCAAGACGGACGCGTCGGCTCAGAACGGCGCCGCGATCTTCACCTATTAATAAACAGGAGAAGATCCGGTGCACTTTGATTCTGACGTGAAAGATTCTGACGTGAAAGGAGACAATATGGCCGTTAAGAAGAGCGACCATCGAGAGCCTTACGCGAAGCCTGAGCTGGTTAAGCATGACAACTTGAAGGACCTTACCTTCGAGTGCGCCAACTGGTCGTGCAGCGTAACGGTTCCGTCGGCTCCTCAGTAAGCCGGGGTTTGGCAAAAGACGGAAGTAACAACCCGGGAGGCAGCCCTAGGGCTGCCTCCCGGAAATAAAACATAAGCTGGTCCATGGCAGGAACTGCGGAAAAAGCGTAAAATCTTGTTACGGGTTTTCTGCAAAGCTAGTAAGGAGAAGGCAAGGTATGACTGCTGAAGTTCACGGGGAAGGCGGGAAGCGGGGAAGGTTGCGGGCAGCGGTGGCAGTGGCGGTAGTGTTGTTATCCTTGTTGATGATTTTGGCAGGCTGTGGCGGCGGGGGCCAGAGCTCGACGGGCTCGCAGCTTGATCAGAAAGCTGCCGGAGCGACTGTCGCGGCCGGCAAGACCGGGACCACGGCCAAGGTTGCCACAGTTGGCGGCAACCAGCCGGTTTTGGCAGGTTATACGGCAGGTCAGTGCATTGCCGATATGACTGCCCGTTACGGCAGCAGCTCGGTGGCGCAGCAGGTTTGCGCGCAGCTTAGCGCCAGCTACGGCCCCTCGACGCCGGGAAGCCAGATGGCGACAATATTGCCGAAAGTGGAAAGCAAGCTGGGCGTGAAGCCGGTGCCGGGAGCTAAAATTCCCGGGCAGCCGCCGGCAGGATCGCCGTCGGCAGGAGGGTCGCCACCGGCAGGAGGGTCGCCACCGGCAAGCCAGCCGCCGGCAGGCGGCAGCGGAGGATGGCCTTCTGGCGGCATCTCGATTACGGTGCCCGGGAGTCCTTAAGCGGTCCTTGTTAAGGCACCATAGCGGCAGAGCAAGACAGGGCAGTTAATAACACAACGAGGAGATAATGCCTGACACGGTGAGACAAAGCATCAGGGAGCGTTTATCAGGCTCCAGGCCAAACCCGTCCACGTATGACGTTCATGGGGTCATAACGCGGGTATATGCGGACGATCATCTGCTGGCCCTGGCCGTCCAGGATTTCCTCAGGTCGTTTCGCAGTTTGCCCCAGGCGCAGCCGGACATCGAGTTTTACCTGCTGACGAAAGAGGCCGGCTCCGGAGCGGACGCCGGCGGCCGCTATTTCGCCGGCGGAGAGGTCCTCTATGACTGGCAGGTGCTTCGTTACAGCAGGAACGGCCAGCTTCGCTACCAGGAGGCCCCCGGGGCGGGGTCGATCGTGGCCGACCTGGACGCCGGCCTGGCGGTCGCCTTCGTGGAAAGCGGCATGGCGGCCCGCGCCTGGTCGGTGGCGCATCTTGTCTTTTTCCCGATCTGGGCCCAACTGCTCAAGACCAGGGGCATCTACCCTGTGCATGCAGCCGGCCTGGAAAGGAACGGCAGGGGCATCCTCTTCCCGGGCAAAAGCGGCTGCGGCAAGTCCACGCTGTCGCTGCATCTGCTGCGCCATGGCTACAGGCTGCTGGGCGATGACACTGTCTTTGTCCGCGGCGACGGCAGGGGCGCCGAGATGCTTTTCTTTCCCGAGGAAGTTGACGTCTGCCCGGAGACGATCGACCTCTATCCACAGCTGGCGCTCGCCCGCAACCTGGCCCAGGACCGCTGGCAGCCAAAGGCAAGGGTCAATTTAAGCGAAGTAAGGGCAAGCTCCGTGACTCCGTCCTGCCACACGGACTTGCTGGTGTTCCCCGTCATCGCTGAAGATGGCCAAACCCGCTATGAGCGGGTAGGTCCCACGGAAGCGCTGGCGGAGTTGATCCTCTATGCTTTTCTGTTCATGGACCCGGAGACCAGCAAGGAGAACTTTGCCCTGCTGGCGGGACTGGTGCGGTCGGCCAGGTGTTACCGGCTCTACATGGGGCTTGACGGCTCTGAGTTGGCCGCCGCTGTTGACAAAATTGTAGCGGCGGCTTAAAATGAGTGCCCACCCGATGCGGCTTCGGCCGCCGGCGGGAAAGGCATCAAGCAGGCACAATCGTTGCAGCGGGCCGGCTGCGGCGAAGATGCAATACGGGGGGAGGGTCCGTCAGAGCGGACACTTAAGGCAAATCCGCCAAGGCGGAAAACCACTAGAGGATGAAGGAAGGGAGGAAGTATGCAAGTTAGTTCAAAATTGCTGATTCGCTCAGCAATCATCGTACTGGGCCTGATGCTGGCGCTTGGGCTTTATCTAAGCCTGAGCCTTGTAAGCGCAAGCCAAGCAAACGGCATCCTGAGCGCCTGCAGCGGCAGCGACTGGAATAAAGTCCAGTGCTACGCGGACAAATATATCCAGAACCAGTATCCTGGCGCCGCCGTCGGCGAAGGCGAGGGCAGCGTCGCCGCCTCGCAAAGCACGCCCTCCGGTTTCTACGTAAACCAGAAGACGTTAAAGAGTGAGCTTGACTCCAACAACAACGGCACCATCCTGGGAGAGGGCGACGACCTGGCCCAGGCCCCGGTCCTGATCGACAACCTGAACCAGCTGACCACCGCGATTCCGGGAACCAACTTCCGTTGCAACTGGAACGAGAACAGCTGCTTTGAGGCG
>JAJYIM010000058.1 GCA_021790115.1 Actinomycetes bacterium
ATTCAGTAATTCAGCCATGGCGCAAACCACAAAGCCGATTGTCGTCCTGCTTTTTCCTCAGCCCCTTGAAGGCACGGGTTACTCTCTTGAATTGCCGCTGTCGATATTGGCGGTCGCGGCTCCCCTGCATGCGCACGGCTACCAGGTTACGCTGATCGACGAGCGGCTTCACGATGACCCGCAGGGGGACTTGCTGGCGGCGGCCAAGGATGCTGTCTGCGTGGGCGTAAGCACCATCACCGGCTTCCAGCTGAAGCGCTCGATCCATTATTCCCGGCTACTAAGAGAAAACTATCCCGGGCTGCCGGTAATCTGGGGAGGTTATCATCCTTCACTGCTGCCGGAATTAACGGCCTCCGAGCCATACGTGGACGCCGTCGTCCGCGGCCAGGGGGAGGTTACTTTCAACGAGCTGGTCTGCCGCATCGAAGCCGGCGCCGGCTTTGCCGATGTGGCCGGTGTCACTTATAAAAACAAAAATGGTGAAATTGTCAACAATATCGACCGGCCTATGGAGGACGTCAGCAAGTTTCCGCCGGCGCCTTACGAGCTCCTCGACATGGAGCGTTTTTTCGAGTTAAATGGCGGCCGCCGCGCCTTGCAATTTATCTCCAGCCAGGGATGTCCCTTTAAATGCACTTTCTGCGTTGAGCCCAGAATCTACGGCAAATGGAGCGGCCGCACGGCGGAGCAGGTTGTCAACGAGATCGGGGAGCTTGACCGGCGTTATCATCTGGAGCACATTACTTTTTCTGACCCCAATTTATTTGGCAGCAAGAAAAGGATGGAAGAGATCCTCCGCCTTTGGCAGGAGCGCGGTTTGCAAATGACCTGGAGCGGCGCCGCCCGCGCCGACCAGGTGGAAAGGTTTACACCGGAGTTCTTCGGGCTGCTTAAAAAAAGCCTTTGCGCGCAGATTGGCATTGGCATCGAATCGGGTTCACAGCGCATTCTTGATCTGGTCGATAAGAGAATATCGCCCGAGAAGGCCATCCGTTCCAATGAAAAACTCGAAGCCGCCGGTGTTCAGGGCTGTTATGCATTCATGGTTGGATTTCCCAAGGTGTTGCCGGAGGCGGAGAACGAAATCTGGCAGACGCTGATGTTGATCAAGAACATGCGCAAGGCGCATCCGGAAGTGATTACGATTACCTTTTATGTGACCCCATACCCGGGAACGCCGATATATGATATCGCTCTCAGCCTCAATCTGAAGCTACCGGCAAAAACGGAGGAATGGGCGGAATGGGAATCAACCAGCATCAGCACTACATGGATTACCGAGAAGGAAAAAGACCTGGTGGAGCGTTGTAATAACTTTTATTTTCCCTTTGCTTATCCCAATCGGCAGATGCGGGTGCGGCTGGCGCGGCGCAAATGGATGCCGTTTCTTTATCCTCTGCATTGGCTGGCCTGGCTGCGGTGCCGTTTTGATTATTACGGCCTGCCTTTCGAGTGGAGGCTGATGCAAAGGCTGGGGCGCACCCGTAAATTCCGTCGTATAAGCTCTCAAATAGGTGTATTGCGCGGTTACGAATGACCGGTGCGCTACCAGAAACAGACGCTAGATTTCGCCTGCCCGGTTCTTCCGGCCGGTTGAAGCTTTTTTGCAACTTTGTTCAAAAAAAGATCTACTATGATGGCAGCGAGCTACCATTTGATCGCCTCAGAATCGAGGGCGCCGTTCACTTCGACACCGTCCGGGGAATGGGTGTGTTTAAAGGCGGCGTTAACGAGGTGATCGACCCCCGGTTTGAAGGCAGTGGATGGAGCCTAGGGGATGGCGCCAGCATCGATTCATCAGATCCATTTGTTGGTAAAAAATGCCTGCGGATAGATGGCAGCGGCGAGCAGGGAGTAATTGCGCATCTAAAGGAAAGAATTGCCGTCGGCGGAGGCGAGACCAGGGCCATCTCCTTTTACAAGAACTGCCGCAGCGGCGCCAGCGGCGAGATATCGGTTCGCTGTACGGCCTTCGATGGCGATGGGACGCGTCTTGGCGATCAATCTCTCGCTTTTGGAGGCGGCATTGAGGGCTGGCAGCGCGAGGGTTTCATCTGGCGTGTGCCGCACGGAACGAAATCATATTCGCTTGAGGTTGTCGCCGCGGGATTTTCTGGGGTTTGTCTGCTCGATGCCTTCCTCAGCGAGCCCAAGGATTTTTTCACTCCGTATTTTGACGGGGATTGTCCCTCCTGCAACTGGGTGCGGGCGGCAACCCCCCAACACCCGACGGTCAATGTTGATAGAGGGGGGTGGTTGAAAAATCCGCTCCAGCGCCGGCAGGCATTTTTTTACCGGTTGAGCGCGGTTGATAATGAGGGGCGGGAAAGTTCCGCTTCTTTTGAAGTGAAGGCCACTACTGGCCGCAGGCGGCGCCGGGTGTTGCTGACTTGGGATCGCGACCCCGAGGCCGTCAGATACAGAATATACCGTGGGCCCACCTCCCGCGGACAAGACGAGATGATAGAAGTCAACGATGATGAAGTTGTGTGGTCGTGGAGTCCTTCTCGGGGGATTAAACCAAACGGCGTCTTTGGCCTCATGGGCAATACGGCGATATTCCGGGATAGCGCCAAGCCGGGAGCGCCGGATCTTCCCAGGGGCGAGGCGGGAACCGATACAGGTGAGGCGCATGCCAGCCGTTCACTGCGCCCGGATGCCGATGTCAGATTGATGCATAACCATATTGGCATCAATCCACGCTCGGATTTCTGGTTGGCAGCAGAGGTAGAATTTGGCTTTTCCAATAGCCTCGCTTTCCGGCCGGCTTCCTTTTTCGAGATTGGTGATCCCTTACTGGAATCGTTGCTGGCCGTATCGGTCAGATTCTTTCCTGAGTGGGGCGACGAATATCCCAAGATTTTGCTGATCAGGATGGGCAGGGGCAGTGTGAACTATGTTGCCGGCCGGCTTCCCGAATTCAAGGAAGGCTCGGTAATCAGGCTGGTGGCGTCACAGGTCTATGTTGGCGGAACGTTACCGGCCGGCGCTCACCTTTGGTATACAATTGATAATGGGGAGATGAATCATCTTTCGGTTGACGATGTCAGGCCGATCGAGAAAGACGTCCTGCTCACCATCTCCAAGCGGTTCTATTACGATTATTTCGCCAATAACAGTTATTGCCGCATGCTCGCGGCATTTCAGGGCGCTCCGGAAGAAACGTCTGTGAAGGAGCTGCTCAGAAAGTCCGCGGGTCTTGGAATGATAAAGGTAATCGGGTCGTTGGCAGGCCCGGGAACATGAAGAAGCGCATGATCGAAGTATTGGTGCAGGCATGGATGCTTTGAGGGATGACAATACCATAAGGGTCAGGCAGTGTTCGTCGTGCCCCGTCTGCGGTTCCCCCGGAAATATCTTCTACCGGGAGCTGGAGGATGCTTTTTTCGGCACTCCGGGAAAATGGAGCTCGCGAAAATGCACGAACCCGGATTGCCGCCTGGTTTGGCTGGATCCAATGCCCGTCGAGGAAGATATTTCGATCGCATATCAGAATTACTTTACCCACCAGGGCACGGCAGCGGCGAAATGGATCGAAAGCGCGGAAAGGTCCAGGAGTTTGCCCCGGCGGCTCTATGAGCTGGTGCGCAAGGGATATCTGCACAATAAATATGGATACTTTCGTGCGAGTGGAAGCGCCCGCGAATCATGGTTGGGCTATCTTGCATATCTTCATCCGGGATGGAGGGCTTCTCTCGATTCAGAGGTCTATTTCCTGCCGGCCCAGTATGATGGCCGCCTGCTGGAGATCGGCAGCGGCGGTGGTACGGACCTCAAGTTGATGCAAGATCTGGGCTGGTCGGCGGAAGGAGTCGACCGCGACCCGGAGGCGAAAAAGAACGCGGAAGGCCGGGGGTTGCGCGTCAGGCTGGGTGAGCTCAAGGATCAGGACTACCCGGACGATTATTTCGACGCTGTGGTATCCAACCATGTCATCGAACATGTGTTTGATCCAGTCGGTCTTTTCCGGGAGATACACAGGATTCTCAAGCCCGGCGGGCGCTTCGTGTTCATCACGCCGAACATTGAAAGCTGGGGCCATCGCGTTTTCAAGCATGCCGATCTGATGTTTATGGACTCACCGCGGCACCTGTATGTTTTTTCGGTGCCGTCGTTCCGGCGGGTGGCGCAGGCGGCAGACTTTGAGAAAGTAATGGTAATGACCACCATCCGTCACGCCAACTCGCTGTACCTAAGCGATAAGGCGATCGACCGCACTGGCCATTTCGAGGTGGGCAATGCCGTTTCCCTGCAAGACCGCCTGGGGGCGAAGGGTCTGCAGGCGGTGGAGTGGGCAGTACTTAAGGTCAGGTCGACCGCCGGTGAAGAAGTTATTATGATTGGCGAAAAGTGATGGTAAAGATGATGATCATCGTCAGCAAGTGATTCGAATGGCTGATAACAAAGTAACCCTTGTCTTCCCCCGCCTGCGCCGCGAAAGCAGCGTCTGGGCCCCCTTGTCGTTGATGGCGGTGGCAGCGCCGCTGATCGAGGCCGGTTTTGAAGTCAAGATAGTCGACGCGCGCGTCATCAATCCGCATCTTCCCGACATCCTGGAAGCGGCCCAGGGAGCTTTGTATGTCGGCCTTTCGGTGATGACCGGGCTGCAGATCCGCGATGCGGTGGAGATATCGCGGGCGGTGAAGCGGTCCTTCCCGGAAGTGCCTGTGGTCTGGGGCGGCTACCATGCCAGCATGCTGCCGGAGCAGACGCTGGCGGAAGATTACGTAGACTTGGTCATTCGTGGTCAGGGGCAGATCGCCGCCACCGGGCTGGCCCGGCGGCTGACGGCGGGGGGCGCGCTTGAGGGGATACCCGGTCTGTGCTACAAGCATGAGGGCGAGGCGGTCGTCGCCGATTATCCGGCTCTGGTTGACCTGGGCCAGTTTCCGCCGACGCCGTACGACATTATTGATACAGAAAAGTACATGGTCAACGATATCGGCCCGCGGACGATGAAGTATTTCTCCTCGCAGGGCTGCCCGTTCGGCTGCGGTTTCTGCGCCGAGACCTCAATGTAC
>JAJYIM010000059.1 GCA_021790115.1 Actinomycetes bacterium
CCTCCTCTACGGTGATGCGCTTGTCGATCATGGAAAGGATTTCCGGCGAGCCTGACTCCGCCCCCACACCCAGGGAGCGGCAACCGCTGTCGCGGATGATCGCCCAAAGTTCTCTGTCAAATTTAAGTACTTGATCAACGCGGGCGACGGCGCTCCACTGGATTTTTAGCCCTGCCTCAACCATGCCCGCGAGGATCTCGCGCGACCGCTTGAGGCTGACAAAGAAATTGGGATCGATGAAAGTCACGTGGTCGAGATGGAAATCCGCCACCAGGCCGGCGACGTCGCGGACCACCTGCTCGCTGGAGCGCCCCAGCCACTTGCGCTTGTTTACCAGCGGCTCGGCGCAAAAGCCGCAGTTGAAGGGGCAGCCGGTGCTGGAAAGATACTGCAGCGAGCGGAAACCGGAGTTGTTGCGGGTAATGATTTTCTCGATATTAAGAAGTCCGTAAGGAAGCGGCGGAAATTCATTCAGGGGCAAAGGCGGCCGCGGCGGATTGGCGACAACAGCGCCATCCGCGTCCTTGAAGCTGACCCCCTTGACTCCCTCCAGGCTGCGCCCCGCTTCCAGCCGTTTGACTACGTCGAGAAATGCATCCTCCCCCTGGCCCCGGACCACAGCGTCCACGTAATACTCTCTCAGGGTCTGCTCGGGCAGAATCGAAGGATGGTATCCGCCCCAGACAATGGGCAGCTCCGGGAAACGGCGCCTGACAAAGCGGGCATATTCGATGGCGCCGCGCAGTTGGTTGCCGGTCATACTGCTGACGCCCAGGCAGATGGCGCCCTGGCACGCTTCCATGAAGCGGGAGTCAAGATCGTCCTCGATGCCCTCATAGATGAGCACCGGCTCGTAGCCTGCCTTTTCCAACGGCGCCGCCAGCGCCAGGATGGCCATCGGAAAGCCCGGCGAAGAAGTCGCCGGCGCCTTGTCGTTATCCCGCACCGGGTCTGGGAAAAACAATACCACTTTTTTAGTCTTTGCCAATAAAACCTTCATGGTTGATGCCCACCTGGGGGCAGGGCGGCGTTTTGTTCAATGTTGGGGTAAACGAGGAGAATCCCGATGATGCCGGCTGCCGCACTTTGGCAGATGACATCGCCGGTTCTGTGAAACTAATTTTTGTTGTCAACACCCTCGCCATCGGTGAATATTCTACACCAGATTTCAAAAGTGACCAACGACCAGACCCGCCAGACACCTTTTTTCTTGCCCAACGCCCGATTAATTAATCCTTCCACGCAGGCGCGGTCAAAGATGCCGCGGGCCAGCGCCCGGTCGCTGAGCAGCAGTTCGCGGACCTCGCCGCCGAGCGAGCCCATGAACCAGCTCTCAATCGGCGCCGTGAAGCCCTGTTTGCGGCGGGTGATGATGCTGTCGGGCACCCGCCCCCGCGCCACTTTCTTGAGAATCAGCTTGGGGTCGTCGCCGCGCACCTTGGACTCCGCCGGAATGGAGGCCGCCAGCTCCACCAGCCGGTAATCAAGGAACGGCACCCGCGACTCGATCGAATGGGCCATGCTCATGCGGTCCTCGGTACGGAGGATGCTGGCGAGCATATTGCGATAGTCATTAAAAAGCATGCGGTCAATCAGGTTGCTGGAATCGCATTCGTCAAGCGAGCGGTGGAAAGCCTTAAGCGGATCATAGTCCGCCACCCTCTTCTTAAACTGCGCCGAGAAAAGCGCTGGCAGGCGGCGCGGATGAAAACCGCTGACGATCTCGTAGATGCGCCTGTCGTTCGGGGCAGTTAGACGCAGCAGCTCGTTCTTCAGGCCGCCGGCCCCGTATCGGCGCCGGTATTCGGCCGCATCCGCCGCCAGGTGCAGCAGCCGCAGGCGGCCGAGCGACTGCTTCATGTCATTTTCCAAAAGCGCCATCCGGTAGCGTGGGTAGCCGCCAAACAGCTCGTCGCTCCCCTGCCCTCCCAGCACGACTTTCACCGAACCGGCCACCAGGCCGCAGAGGAAGTAATAAGGATAGACGCCGGGGCTGAGCGTGGGCTCGTCCATGTGCCAGATGATGCGGCGCAGGTTTTTTAAAAAATCGTCAGGCCCGACCTCGATTTCGTGGTGGCGCGTGCCTGCAAGGGCGGCCGCCTCGCGGGCGTAAGCGCGCTCGTCAAGCTGCTCCTTGCCGACGAAACCGGCTGAAAATGTATTGAGTTCAGGCAGATAGCTGTTAGCAATCGCGGAGATAAGGCTGGAGTCCAGACCGCCGCTTAAGTAGGTGCCCACCGGCACGTCGCTAATCAGATGGCTCTGGACGGCGTCTTCCAACAAGCCGGAGACGCGCCCGGCCAGCTCGTCATCTGCCAGGGTGAGCTTGTCAGAATAAGACAGGCGCCAGTATCGCCTGACCTGCGGCCGCCCGCCGCCGCCCAGGTCCCATGTGAGGGAATGTGCCGGCTCCAGCTCACTAACGCCATCAAAGGCGGTGCGGTTTTCCTGCACCAGGCTGAGGGCGAAGAAATCAACGACGGAGCGCGGGTCCGGCTCTACGGGCGCGGCGGCGGTCGTCACCAGCGCCTTGGCCTCGGAGGCGAAGCTGAGCGACGAGCCGTTAAAGGAGTAATAAAGTGGTTTGATGCCGGCGCGGTCGCGTGCCATGAACAGGCGCTGTTTTTTCTCATCGAAAATGGCAAAGGCAAACATGCCGTTTAAACGTTCAACACAAGCAGGCCCGAGCTCTTCGTAAAGATGGATGATTACTTCGGTGTCGCAGCGCGTGCCGAAAGTGTGGCCCCGGGCCGCCAGCTCTTCATGAATTTCGGGAAAATTGTAAATCTCGCCGTTGTAGACGATCCAGACAGAGCCGTCCTCATTGGACATCGGCTGGTGGCCGCCGGCGAGGTCAATAATGCTGAGGCGGCGGTGGGCAAAGACATAATTGACGCCGCGGCGCAGGCCCTCATCGTCGGGGCCGCGGTGGCGGAGGACGGCGGCCATGTTTTCAGTCCTGGCCACATCAGCGCCATTAAGGCCATTCCGGCGGACAATACCTGCTATCCCGCACATATCAGATGTGGGTCAGCATCTTAAACTCGGAGAATCTTACTGCGCCAGTGGCAAAAATTGTAATCGTATAAGCCACCATCCCAACAACAGCGGCGAGCCAAATGTTAGCCATCGCCATCAGTACGGTCAAAGCGATCATGACGACACCTGCAATCGCTGGGCGGACAAATAACTGCAACGCTCTTTGTTTAAGCACACGGTGATAGACCTCGTGTTGAATGTGCATCTGTTTGACCGCAGTCCCCAACAAGGCTGCAAAAGCGGCGCCAATTTCGCCCCAAAACGGAACCAAGAGAAAACTAAAAGCGGCTGTCGCTATTGCGCCAAGAACCAGGCTAATCACCAAATAATGCTCACGGTCCGCTATCTGAAGAACATTGTAGCTGACGGAGGTAAGCAACACTAACGGCGCCTGCCAGGAAAGGATAATCAAAACGGCAGCGCTATCAGAATAGCCGCTGGGGAAATGAAGCAATACAGGCTTGGCCAGCAATGACACTGCCACCGCTGCCGGGATACCCACCAGCGACATTATCCGGTACCATTGCCAAAACTGCCGCTTCGCCGATTGGCGATTCTTCATGTATGTTTCAGTCAGCGCTGGGAAAGTAGCCAAGCCGATAATGTAAGACAACCAGATAAATGGAGTAAACAGCGTGAAGGCCATATTGTATATGCCTACCTGAGCATCACCTTTGATAAACTCCAGGATCACAACATTGATGCGAAGAGCAATTATGTTGGCAATTCCGGCAACGGCAAACGGCATTGTCAGCACCAGCATTCTCCAGACGCCGGAGGCAGGAAAGTGAAAGGAAAACCTGGTAACCTTCACAATCACCATAATTATTCTTAGCACCATTTCAAAGACAATTGCGGCAAAAAAGGCCCACATGACAACGACTACGGAAAAACCGGCAAGCAAGGCGGAAATTCCCGCCAGGGTATAAACCAGGCGTCCAAAAAATGCCAGCGATGCAGAATAAAAAAAACGCTGTACGGATGTGAATATGGCTTCGGTGGTATTGATCACGCTGTAAAGGAAAAATGAGGCCATGCCGATCATCAGCAGTTGCAACTTGGGATAACCGGGGTTGAATATCAGTACTGCTGCCAGCCCTGCCGCCGCCAGTGGCACGGAGGTCAGCACCTGTAAAACCAAAATCTGGCCCGCCAAAGCGGGACGCTGGCCGGAATTCCTGATTAATTCCCGGGAGCCGTAGCGGGTTATCCCCAGGTCACTAATGGAGCCGAGCAACTCGACCGTGACCAAAACAAATGAAAGTGCCCCAAACAACTGCGGGCCTAGCCTTGAAGCTGCATAAACGAGGAAGATTACCGAAAGCAAGCGGGACAAAATCCTGAAGCCCAGCAGATAACCTGAGTTAACCAGTACTTTTTTAAATGGCGACACCCGCCGGGGCTCCTATTCGATGCCTTTTCGAACCGGAATCATTTTTTTAACGGCTCTTTTAAGCATGCGCTTGGCAACGAGCTTCTGATTCGGTATTAACTCTGTATGCGCCTCTTTAAGCATTTTCCTGATGGGAAGATCGTAGGGGCATTTTTCTTCACACTCGCCACACTCCTGGCAATCGGAAGCAGATGGATTGAGGGCACGGTATTCATCCTCGGTCCACGGGTCGCGGCTGGCGTAGCGGTGGTGGTAATTTGCCAACCAGAGTATTTTTGGTATTACAATGCCTTCCGGGCACGGCTGGCAGTATTCGCAGCGGCGGCAGAATGTGCTGCCCAGCTGGCTGGCGTTTTCTAACAGTTCATCTTCCTCGGCCACTGACAGGGGCTTGA
>JAJYIM010000028.1 GCA_021790115.1 Actinomycetes bacterium
TTGCTCCGGGCTTCCGAATGGCCTCATGTGCCACCTCCTAAAGCAGGGTAACCTTCTGCCCGGATATTACAGGACATTAGTTATGCAGTAATCAATAGCCACGCGCGATTATCCACGTACTGTCCGCGAAGGGTGCTCACCCGAAATTCTTTGTCCGCCGACTTTAACTTGATCTCGTCTGCCACGGTCGTTGCCTGATCGACCACAGCGCGACGGTCCACCACATATACGAGACGCCTCGGTAAGCACGCACCCGATCTGAGCGCCAAGTACCAGAGCGCCATGACTGAGGTCTTGCCAAGGCCGGTGGGGATATCGACGGCAGCTGGGACCTTTCCTAATGCAAAAAATTGGGAATACAGGCGGGATTGCCAATTAAAGGGCTCGAATCCGGTGAGTTTATTAAATTCTGTGTTGAAATCAAGATTCATTTTTCTCTTAAAAGGGTGTGATGAAGCCTAACATCCACCCCGGACAGAAAAACCACGCCCATTCGGATGCAAGGCGCGATGCACCTGCTTGGCGCCACTATGACCCACAACACCTCTTATACTTCTTCCCCGACCCGCAGGGACAGGGGTCGTTGCGGCTGGGCTCCGGTTCGTCATCCATAAAAGCATTCTCATAAAGCCCCAGCTTCATCAGCGACTGAAAGACAGAAAGGCCCATGGCCGCGTAGTTTTCCATCGCGGTGGGGAACAGGCGAAGGGCATGGGTGGTAAATTCCGCAAAGCTCCGATCTTCTACTGGTGAGGCTTCGTCGCGCCGCTCCTCCTCGAAGAACTCCTCCGCAAACTGCCGATTGTTGAAGAGGGGAAGCACCATCACGTAACCCTTCAGCTCTTCTTCCATCCTGAAACTCGCGCTTGCTCTGATAGTTCGGATCCTGATCGTCAAACACCACCGGTAGCCAGTCCGATGGCATGACGACCTCGGGAGAGTAACCCACGGCAAACAGGAAGCCGGTGAGCATGAAATAATCCATGGTGCCCTCGGGCCGCTGGGGAGCGGCCAGGAACCGCTTGAGCTCTTCGGCCTGGGCGTCGGTGAAATTGTCGATAAGTTCAGGCAAGTTTATGATGGCATCGGGCAGAATATGGATGGTGAGGATATCACAACATCAGTTTTTTGTCATGATGGCAAAATCCATTTGCGAGATTAAACGCCCGATGATTATTCGAGTCAAGGGGGTAAAATCCAATCCTTGCCTCTCGCAATAGAATTGTCTATCATCATCAGTAAGGAATAATTAGGTAGTAAGGAGCCGGGCGATGGCAATGAAATCAACGATTACCAGCAAGGGGCAGACGACGATTCCCAACCAGATCAGAAAGAAGATGGGCCTGAAGCCGGGTGACGGGCTTATCTATAGCATTGAGGGCGACCACATCCTGCTCAAGCCGGTAAAAGGGACCCTGTTGGACGCTTACGTCTCAGTAAAGCCCAGGCGGCGGCCGGAGGACTTTTCCCGTCTGCGGCGGCAGGTGAGAAATAAAAGAGCAGACGCTATCCAGCGGAAGAAGCAGGCGCAGACCTCGCAATGAAAAAGTTGTATTTTCTCGATGCAAACGTCTTTCTCCGGTTTCTCACCGGTGACGATGAGCAAATTGCGGAGGATTGCCGCATCCTCATTCAGCGCGCCGTCAGAGGCAAGATTCGCCTGATGACTCATCCCTTGATTCTGGCTGAGGTTGTGTGGGTGCTGGAGTCATACTACAAACTGCCACGCAGGGAGATAGCGGAAAAGCTGCAGCTTATTCTTAACACGCCTGGCCTGAAGGTCACGGAAGAGGATGCTTTTGCCCAGGCTGTCGAACTTTACGCCGGGCACCGGATCGACTTCGCCGACTGTTTTGCGGCTGCCATCACGCAGCTAGAGGGCGCGCATCTGGTCAGTTATGACCGGGATTATGACAAGATAGCGAACCTCAAACGGGTGGCGCCGGGTGAAGTGAAGTTCTGACATCACGAATGGCAGTATTAACGTTTGCCCGCTTCATGCAGGACGTTAAGACGTGGCTTGTATGGCCAGACATGAATCGATAACCATCCTCATCAGGGCTCTCAGGCGGCTGGGGCCGGAGCGCGGCATCATCGCCGCCTGCCTCTACGGTTCGCACGCACGCGGCGAGGTCCGGGCGGCGAGCGACATCGACGTAGCCGTGCTGCTTGAAGACCACAGCAGCCTGTCAGCTCTGGACCTGCTGAAGCTGGGGCAGGAACTGGAGGAGCAGACCGGGCTGAACAATATCGATCTGCGGCCGCTCAACGACGCCCCCTTGTCCGCTAATGGCAGTATCCCCACCGAGGGCAAACTGCTTTTTTCGGGAGACGACAGCGCCCGTGTTGATTTCGAAGTCAGGATCCGCGGCCTTCATTTTGATTTCCTGCTACGTCTGAGGTATCACCAAAAGGAGTTTATCCACAGAACAGCGGAGAAAGGGCTGTAGCTCCAGTCAATAATGGCGGCGCCATGACCACCCTCTTCATTCTCGAACAGGTTGACAACAAGAAGTTCCCGTTTCGCTTGACAATCCGCCAGGGCGAGAAGCTGCTGCTGGCCCTTCGGGCGCAGGACAAATGGCCGGGGCAGAAGGGGAACGTCTTCTGTCTGCGCGAGGACGGCTGGGAGGACGGCGCCTGGGAGCCGCCGGATGCGGAGATCGAGCGGGTGCCGGTGGTCTCGCTGAAGCGCTACGGGCGCCGTCTGGCCATTGTTCTTGACCGCCCCAAGAACAAGCGCTGCGACTTTCTCTTTCTCACCAAGAAGTACAAGAACCGCGACGGCGAGTACGAGCAGATATTCTGGCGCACGCAAAAGGCGCTTAAACAGAACTGGCCGAAGGTCAAGCTGTCGACTTACCGCAGCGGCGAGCTGAGCGTCATCATTGATTCCTCCGAGCGCTATCCCTGGCGCTTTCCGGACTGTGCCGTTGCCAGGGAGCAGTTGCCTGTGGGGGATTACGCCCTCAGGGGCGAGCACGCGCTCTCGGCGGTGGTCGAGCGCAAGACTTTCGAGAACCTGCTGGCCGAATTCAGCCGCATGCCATCATTCCATCAGCAGTTAGGGGAGCTGACCGCCTACCGCCATTCGGCCCTGGTGGTCGAGGCTAAATATTTGGACTTCCTTAACCCGGACAAGCTCAAGTATTATCCTCCCGCTTTCACGGTCAAGGCGCTGGCTGAGCTGCACGCCTTCCATCCGGGGTTGTCAATTATGTTCGCCGGCAACCGCAAGCTGGCCAACGAGTGGACGCTGCGCTTCTTCGCGGCGGTAAGCGCCCACGAGCTTGACACCCCGCATGACAAAGTGGCCGAGGCGCTGGTGCGCTACGGCCGGCCGCCGGCGGCGGATGGCGGCATTTATTTTGAGATCAGGCGCAGGATCCTGGATGAGTTCCCCTCGCGGTTCACCGTCACCATCGTCCGCGACGCTTTCCCCAACGCCCCGGAGCACACGATCCGCCGGGTGCTGAACGAACTCAGGAAAGACGGCGCCATTGCGGCGCAGGGGAGGGGCAAGGGAAGCTATTGGGAGAAGCAGGGCTGACGCCGGCGTGCGCTTCGCTCGCTGGGGCATCACTGGACATAGAGCTCTTTGCCTTCGTGAAATATCGAGTGGATAATGTTTCCGCCAACATCCTTGTACTTGAGAAGATAATCCTCGCTGCAGACAAGGACGTCTATGGGCACGCGGAATTTTTGCAGAGCGGTTCGAACCAGGGCCATTTCTGATCGCGTCTTAACCGGCTTGTCTTTGATGACCAACAAGTCCACGTCGCTTTCCGGCCCTGGATTTCCACGGGCGAAGGAGCCAAACAGGATGATCCGCCGGGGATGGAACTCCTCCACGATGAATCTGCTCATTGCCTCTATAATTTCCGGAGTAGCTGTTTGCATATAATAAGTTTAGCGGCCTGAGTTTTTCTTCCTGCAAAGACTACCAGCAAAACATGATGAACGACATGTCTTCAGACTCTCATATCACCATCCGCGGTGCCTGCGAGCATAACCTGAAGAACATCTCGCTGTCGCTGCCGCGCGGCAAGCTGATTGTCATCACCGGCCTCTCCGGTTCCGGCAAGAGCTCGCTGGCCTTCGACACTATTTACGCCGAGGGCCAGCGCCGCTACGTCGAATCGCTCTCTGCCTACGCGCGCCAGTTTCTGGGGCAGATGCAAAAGCCGGACGTTGACAGCATCGAAGGCCTGTCGCCGGCCGTCTCCATCGACCAGCGCGCCATCAGCAAAAACCCGCGCTCGACTGTTGGCACCGTCACCGAGATTTATGATTACCTGCGGCTGCTTTACGCCCGCATCGGCCATCCCCATTGCCCCAACTGCGGCAAGCCCATCGCCGCCCAATCGCAGGAGCAGATCATCGACCAGATCCTGGAGCTGCCGGCCGGCACCCGTTTTATGGTCGAGGCGCCGCTGGTGCGCGGCCGCAAGGGGGAGTACAAAGACCTGCTGGAGCAGGTGCGCCGCGACGGCTTCACGCGCGTGAAGGTCGACGGCGAAGTGCGCCTGCTCGAGGAGGAGATCACCCTTGACAAGAATTTTAAACATGACATTGAGGTGGTCGTTGACCGGCTGGGGATGAGAGAGGATGTGCGTCACCGGCTGGCCGACTCGGTCGAGACCGCGGCGGCGCTTTCCGGCGGCCTGATCGACATCGAGACCGCCGCGGGCGAGGTGACAACTTACAGCGAGCAGTTTGCCTGCCCGGACTGCGGCGTCAGCCTGGCGGAGCTGGCGCCGCGCATCTTCTCGTTCAACAGCCCCTACGGCGCCTGCGAGCATTGCACCGGCCTCGGCTACCTGGAGAAGATTGACGTTGATTTGCTCATCCCTGATAAGAGTAAGTCATTGAGCCAGGCCAACATCCTGCCGTGGAGCATTGGCTTCAGGCATGTCATCCGCCGCCTGGCGCGGCGGTACGGCGTCAGCATGAGCACGCCTTTTAACAAATTGTCTGAAGAAGACCAGCAACTGATCCTCTTCGGGCCCGGCGAAGCGCAGCACCGCCAGCCGCGCCGGCGGAGACGCCACTACAAATACCAGGAAGAAGGAATCATCCCCAATCTGGAACGCCGCTACCTGGAGACCGAATCCAATCTGGTTCGGGAGCGCATCTCGGATCTGATGACGGTCAGGCCCTGCCCGGTCTGCCACGGCGCCCGCCTGAAGGCCGAGAGCCTGGCGGTCAGCGTTGGCGGCCTGAATATCTACGAGCTGACGCGCATGCCCGTGAGCGGCTCGCAAGACTTTTTGGGGGAACTTGAGCTATCCGATACTGAGCAGCTGATTGGCGGGCGTGTCATTAAAGAGATCCTGGAGCGGCTGAGATTTCTTGACAATGTCGGCGTCGGCTACCTTACCCTGGACCGGATGGCCGGCACGCTTTCCGGCGGCGAGGGCCAGCGCATCCGCCTGGCGACGCAGATCGGATCGAGCCTGGTGGGAGTGCTTTATATCCTTGATGAGCCCAGCATCGGCCTGCATCAGCGCGACAATAAAAAGTTGATCGACACGCTCAAGCGCCTGCGCGACCTGGGCAACACGGTCATCGTCGTCGAGCATGATGAGGAAACCATGCGGGCGGCGGATTATATTGTTGACATGGGTCCCGGCGCCGGCGAGCGTGGCGGCGAGCTGGTTGCCCATGGGCCGCTGGAAAAAATTCTTCAGTCTCGCCAAAGCCTGACGGCCGCCTTTTTAAAGGGCGAGCGCCAAATCCCGGTGCCGTCCAGGCGCCCGGCAGCGGACGGGCAAGTCAGGATTGTCGGCGCCCGCGAGCACAATCTCAAATCAATTGACGTTGAGATTCCCCTGGGCCGGCTTGTCTGCGTCACCGGTGTCTCCGGCTCGGGAAAATCGACATTGATTAATGATGTGCTTTACCGGTCGTTGGCCTCCGGGATTTACCGGGCCAAGGCAGAGCCCGGCGCCCACGACCGCATTGAGGGCACAGAACAGCTGGACAAGGTGATCAACATAGACCAGTCTCCGATCGGCCGCACGCCGCGCTCCAACCCGGCCACCTACACAGGCGTCTTTGACCACATACGACAACTTTACGCAAGCACGCCGGAAGCCCGGGTAAGAGGATACCGCCCGGGCCGCTTCAGCTTTAACGTCCGCGGCGGCCGCTGCGAGGCCTGCCGCGGCGAGGGCACGATCAAGATCGAAATGCATTTCCTGCATGATATTTATGTGCCCTGCGAGGTTTGCAAGGGGCGCCGTTACAACCGCGAGACCATCGAGGTGCGCTTTAAGGGCAAGAACATCGCCGAAGTACTGGAAATGAGCGCCGGCCAGGCGCTTGAGCTTTTCCAGGCGATCCCGAAAATTGCCCGCCGCCTGCAGACGATGCGTGATGTCGGCCTCGGTTACATCCGCCTGGGGCAGCCGGCAACACAGCTCTCCGGCGGCGAAGCGCAGCGGGTGAAGCTGTCAGCTGAGCTAAACAAGGTCGCCACCGGCCGCACGCTCTACATCCTCGATGAGCCCACCACCGGACTCCACTTCGCCGACATTGAAAAGCTGCTGGAGGTATTGCAGCGGCTGGTGGACGCCGGCAATACCATGGTTGTCATAGAGCATAATCTCGATGTAATTAAGTGCGCCGATCACATTATTGACCTGGGGCCGGGAGGGGGCGATGAGGGCGGGCAGGTGGTTGCGGCCGGCGCTCCGGAGCAGTTGGCCCGCAGGCGCTCGTCGTACACCGGACAGGCGCTTAAACCCTTGCTCCAAAAAAGACTGGGTTAAGATCTATCTCAAAAGACACATTCTGCTGCGGCCGGCTGCATGGAGGACTGCATGGAGGAAACGTACGTCCCTGAAACCTAAACCTGCTCGATCAGTCCTTTGAGATGGATTCTAAATCTGGCGCAGCAAATCGTCGATAAGCCCTATTTCCGAAAACAGGCTCAGTTTCCCGGCCGCCTCCCTGGCTTCCCCAAGCTCGCGGCGTGCCGCCGCCGCATCGCCGCCGGCGAGGTAAGCCCGGGCCAGTCCGATTTGATCATCAATCATGGTGGAGATAAGTTTTTTTGTTTCCTGGTCGCTAATGTCGACAATCCGCTTGTCTGCCATGGACGGAAATATCTCGTTAAGCGGCACGTGCGCGCCGGCAGGCAGCCGGCTTGGCTGGCCGGCTTCAGGCTCTTTCAACTCCGGCTTCGGCCCCGCAGTTTCAGGCAAATTTGCCTTAGGCGCCTTCTTTTTTGCGGCCCTGCCGGCGGTTGGTCCACTACCAGGCGCGGCCGGCTGCGCCGGGGCTGCCGGCTTGGCCGCGGCAGGGCCCGCCTTGCCCGGCGGGCCGGCCTGGCCCGCCGGGCTGCCAGGTCCGCGCCGCCTGCGCTTGATGATGCGCACCACAATTAAAGCAATGATCACGAGGACGGCAAGCACCGCCAGGATTAACTCCCAGGAAAATGCCCAAAAAGAGGCGGTCATGACAGCGGTGCTGCCGTCGCTATATGTAATCTCGGCCTTGACGCTGTAGCGCCCGAAAAGCAGGCCGTTATCCCAGGAGATGATGGTTCGACGTGAGGAACCGGGCAGCACAACCCATTCAGGAACATCAAGCTTGGCGACCGTTTGCCCCAGCATATTGTTGACACTGATTGTGCCGTGCGGTTTTAAATGCACGTTCCCCTGGTTGGCAAAAACGAGACTGATGTCAATGGGGCCATCAATTGCCACGGCGGGAACCTCTGGCTGCCGGAGAGCGCCTTCCTGGTTGAGGTTGCCCTCCACGGTGATGAGGAATAGGCTCAAACCGCTGGAAACAGGCGCGGAGGCCGTCGTTGTCTCTTGCTGGCTGCCGGCCTGGTCGGCAGGCGAGACGATCAGAGCGGCATAGTGTCCGCCCGGCTCGGCGTCGGAGGGCACAGCTATGCTGACGCGGAAGGTAAGCTGCTCACCCGGGTTGAGGACGATACTGGTCAGCTCCGGCTGCAACCAGTGCCGGGCGCTAAACTTGCCGTCTTGATCGTCTTTTAGCACAAATGCTTTGGACGGATCAGGCGAACCCTCAAAATCCTGGACCGAGAAAGTGAGCGTTTGCGTGTCGGCGGTGCTGTTGGTTAAGGTGATGTCCCTGTTGGCGCTGTCGCCGGGCTTGACATTAATTTCGACATTTAAGGGATCGATTGACAGCGCGCCAGTGGGCGGCTGAGTTTGTTTTTCCACGTTGTAGCCAGCGGCCGCCCCGGGCAGGGAGGCAACTACGATGCCGGCAAGGATTAATGCGAGCGCCAGCCGGCCGGCCCCGGACCGGGTCCGGCCGGCTGGCCAGGCTGCAGTCGGTCTAAAAAGGCAGGATAAAGAGATTTTCGTCTCCCAGCAGGACTTCAGCTGTTTCACTTCTGGTCTGAACGGCCGCCTCTGCAAATAATACATCTTGTGTCCGGGATTTTGGTAGTGGCGGCCGCCGGATCGCCCTCCATGCGTATAAATGTTGTATCATTTCCTTAGCAGTTTATATATTTGATAAGGTATTTGCGGCATGTATCCTGAATTTCCTTCCATAGGACCGTTTACGGTCCATACTTTTGGTCTGATGATGGCGCTTGGCTTTGTTGCCGCCGGCATCGTGGCCTATTTTGAGTTTAAACGCAAGGGGCTTGATCCGGAGAAGATTTATTGGCTGGTGATCGCCGCGGCCGTTGGCGGCCTGCTGGGAAGCAAAGTAAATTACATCCTGCTCAATTTAAGCGCTCTTAAAACCGACCCTGCCTCCACCATTTTTAGCGGCGGCGGGCTGGTCTGGTATGGCGGCCTGATTGGCGGAGTGGCCGTGGCCTTGCTGGCAATAAAGTTTTATCACCTGCCCTGGGGCAAGGTCTTTGACGCCGGCGCGCCGGCTATGGCGATCGGTTATGCGTTTGGCCGGATGGGCTGTTTTTTAAATGGTGATGACTATGGCCGGCCTTCGACGCTGCCCTGGGCGGTGCAGTTTCCCAAGGGCTCGCCGCCGACGCCTCCCGGCGTTTCGGTGCAGCCCACCGAACTCTATGAAGCATTTTCTTCGCTGGTGATCCTGGGCATTCTGATATGGCTGCGCCGCTACCTGAAACGGGATTGGGCCATGATCTTGGTCTACCTTGTGCTGGCGGGCACGGAACGTTTCTTGGTCGAGTTTGTCCGGTTTCATAATGGAGAAATGCCCGGCGTCACGCGGCAGGGGCAGTGGCAACAGCAGTACCTGGCCCTGGCGACGGCGGTGGTAGCCGCGGCCGCCCTTGTCTGGGTGCAGAAACGCCCGCTTAAGCAGTCATGACCTGGTGGGCGGCGTAATAGTCACGAGGCCCGGCAAGCTTTGCCGGCATGAGCTTCATTGCAGATCACAGAAGTAACATTCGTCGCTTTTTTCTGGGCCTTTATCGCCGGCCTGGTTTCATTTTTGTCGCCATGCGTCCTGCCGTTGCTGCCCGGCTATCTTTCATACGTCTCGGGAGTTGGCGTTGACGAGCTGGGGACGAAAACCCGCAAGGTGGCGGTTGCCAGCTCTGCCTTTGTTGTCGGGTTTGTGGTGCTTTTCAGCCTGCAGGGCGCCGTTGCCGGCGGCATGGGGCAATCGCTGTCGACGTTCATTAATTCCGGAGGCTCGCACCACAGGCCGCTGGAGATCTTTGCCGGCGTGTTCCTGATTGTCTTTGGTTTCTTCGCCCTGGGAATTTTTCAGCCGGCGTGGCTGCAAAGGGAACGGCGTTTGCGCCTGTTCAGGCGGCCGGTGGGCCTGTTTGGAGTGGTGCTGGCGGGCATGGTCTTTTCTATCGGCATCGGGCCATGCACCGGGCCGCTGTTGGGATCAATTTACATGCTTGCTATTGGCACACAGGACCCGGCCGCCGGCGCCAGCCTGTTGTTTGTCTATGCCCTTGGTATGGGCCTGCCCTTTGTGCTCTCCGGCTTTCTCTTTACCAAGTTGATTGGAACCTTTTCTGTGGTCAAGCGGCATTTTGGCGCTCTTAAGATCGTGTCCGGGGTATTGCTGATCGCTTTCGGGATTATTCTGGCCACCGGCCAGATCGAGGTGCTGACAGCATGGCTGCAGCGATGGATGCC
Source organism: Actinomycetes bacterium (assembly GCA_021790115.1). Classification (GTDB taxonomy): domain Bacteria; phylum Actinomycetota; class Thermoleophilia; order BMS3ABIN01; family BMS3ABIN01; genus JACWAD01. The sequence goes on from JAJYIM010000028.1 coordinate 10,080, forward strand.
GTCGATCTCTTTATAGGACAGGAACGCGGCGTGCGCCAGTCAGGCGCGGCATGGTATTGCCCCTGCATCTGTCCGCCGGGCTTTATTGAAGCACGGGCAACCTAATGCTAGTATGTTTTTAGTACAATGTCAGAATGTATAAGAACTAACCCGGTCTTGCCCGCTTCCGAGTAATGGATACCCAACAGGAAACAGAGCTGACCCCTGCGGCTGCTGAAGACGAAGGCTGGACCTTCAGGGACATTGCCAGCGCCTTCGGCGCCTTTGTTGTGATCGTGGCCATCGCCGTTGGGGCTTTTTTCTACTATGAGTCAACCGTGCCTGCGACTGTCAGGGAAGGGAGCCCCGCTCCTGATTTCAGCCTGCCGCTCCTAAAAGGAGGAACAGCCCGTCTTTCCGATTACCGCGGCAAAGTGGTGCTCATAAATGTGTGGGCGACCTGGTGCGATCCCTGCAAGCAGGAGATGCCTTCCATGGAGAAGCTGTACCAGAGCCTCAAGGGCCAGCCGTTTGAGATTCTGGCCTCCAGCGTGGACGCCCGCGGAGCCACCGATGTTACCCCGTTCGCTTACAAATACGGGTTGACTTTCCCGATTCTGCTTGACACGGGCAAAAAGCTGCCCGACCTGTTTCAGACAACCGGTTATCCTGAAAGCTTCATCATTGACAAGAACGGCACGATGGTTAAGAGGGTAATTGGGCCGCTGAACTGGTCTAATTCACAACTCCCCGAGGTACAGTTAATCCAACAACTGGTGAAAAGCTGATGAAAGACAATATCAAATGGCTGCTGTTGATACCAGGTTTAATAGTTATCATTGGGCTGGCTTACCTGGTTCCGAAGGTGGCCGGCATCGGCGGCGGCAACACCCCTACCCAGCAGATCGACCCGGGGGTGCAGCAGCAAATGAACGACGCCCAGAACAGGATCAATACCTATCAAAGCCAGACTAAAACGAATCCCGCCGACGTCACTGCCGCCAAGAACCTCGGTGAAGCCTACGTCGATCTGGCGGGAATGCAGTCGCAGGACAACCAAAGCATCAACGACGCCGACAGGAATTTCAAAAACGCCATTGACCAGTTTCGGAAATACCTGGCGGTCAATCCCGGCGATGTGGATGTGACGATTGACCTGGGATATGCCTACTCGCAACTGGGCATGGCGGAGGTGGCCTTAAGAGAATTCCAGGCGGCAACAGCCGCGGCTCCAAAAAATCAGCGGGCTTGGCTGAATATCGGTTATCTTTATCTCCAGACCGGCAGAGCTGATCAAAGCAAGGCCCCACTGCAAAAAGCGATTAACCTTGACCCAAACAGTGATTCCGGCAAGGAAGCAAAGAAATTCCTGGACCAGGCCAACAGCGGCGCCACCCCGGGCCTGACGCCAGTATCGCCCTGAAACCCAAAACCGGGTTTCTGGTTAATCCAAATTGGCAATCTGACTGAAGCGTGACGGGCTACGCGCTTTCGCGCAGGTGCTGTGTCTCCTGCAGTTCTTTCAGCCGGGCCAGCGTGTTTGCCTCGATCTGGCGGATGCGCTCGCGGGTGACGCCAAAGCGGCGCCCGATCTGCTCCAGGGTGCGCGGGTGCTCGCCGTTTAAGCCGTAACGCAGCTCCAGGATCTTGCGTTCCCGGTGCGGCAGCGAGTTGAGCACCTTGTTGAGGTCATCCTTCTTGATCTCCAGCATGGCCGCGTCCAGCGGCTTTGGCGTGCCCTCGTCTTCCAGGAAGTCACCCAGCTCGGCTTCTTCTTCATCGCCGACAGGTTTCTCCAGGCTGACAGGGCTTTGCGAGATCTTGATCAGGTGCTGCACTTTCTCTACCGAGGTGTCCATCACCTTGGCAATCTCCTCCGGCGTCGGCTCCCGGCCCAGGTCCTGCACCAGCTGGCGCTTGGCCCGGACAAGATGGTTCAGCTTCTCGACCATGTGCACGGGAATGCGGATCGTGCGCGCTTGGTCGGCAATCGCCCGCGTAACCGCCTGGCGGATCCACCAGGTGGCGTAGGTAGAGAACTTGTAGCCGCGCCGGTAATCGAATTTTTCCACGGCACGGATCAACCCCAGGTTACCCTCCTGGATAAGGTCCAGAAAGGAAAGACCACGGCCCAGGTAGCGCTTGGCAATGCTTACCACTAGCCGCAGGTTGGCTTCCACCAGCCTGCTTTTGGCTTCCATATCGCCGCGCTCCATCCGCTTGGCCAGCGATACTTCCTCAGCAGCGGAAAGCAGCGATATGCGCCCGATATCGCGCAGGTACATCCGCAGGGAATCATCCGTGGCGGTGGGGCGCTCATGCTCAGCCGCCGGCGGCGCCTCGGGCTCTTCAATTAAGTTGGTGCCGAGGCCTTCGATATCTTCCTGCTCGACGATGTCAATTCCCTGGTCAGCAATGCGGGAGTAGATTTCCTCAATCTGCTCCGTCGTCAAATCTGCCTCCTGCAGGGCATCCGCGATATCATCAAGAGAAAGAAACCCTTGTTCCTGACCCTTTGTTATCAAGTTTTGAGTCAATTCAATTGGAATCTCTGCCATTGGTGTCACTTTGTTTTTTATCTTTCTAGTTGTGTTTGTCTTATCCTTTATTTGCCCAATTTGCGCAAATGCCAAGCGGCAATTGTACCACAGTCACTGCTTTCTTGCTTCTTTCAGGCATGCCTGGAAGCCATCATCGATGATTGGCCTGATAATCTGGGAATGCAGGAAGTGAAGAAAACGGCCTTGCGTTTTTAAGAATCTATCTCAAAAGGCTGTTTGCAGCAGAGTATGCTTTTTGAGATAGATTCTAAGGCCGCCTAGGTGTTTTTCCTGCCGGCGCGCAGTTGCCCGGATGCGTCTTGCCCGGTTTCCTTGCCTGAGCCAAAGGTTTTAATTTCAATCTTCAGCTGCCGCTCGAGGTTATCGATGAGATCCGCGCGCAGACCGCCTAAAGTCCGGTCGCCGGCGCGGCGCCCCCCAAAGGATTTGGCCAAATGGCCCTGCAGACGCTGGACTGCGATCTTTGCTTCCTGCTTTCCCGCCCCGGGAAGCACCAGCACCAGCCGCTTGCCTTCAATACCTTCCACAGCTGTAGCGGTATCGGTTTCCCTCAGCCCACGGGTAATAGCCCTTACGGCCCTGGTAAATTGATCGCGGTCGCCGAGGCTAAAGTCAAAGGTGGCAATGGAGACGGTCTGGCGCTCCTGCCTTGCCTTTTCAATCATTTCATCCAACTGCATGTAAAAGAGGTCATTGCTCATTGGCCTGTCATCAATAACGCCGTCGTCCGTTACCGGTTTCGGCATGATGCTGAGGAAGGGAGACGGCCGTTTGGGGCGCATCTTGTGGAGGAACTCAATCGCATTGATAATCCTCCCGGCTGCCTTACCGTCGCCGAACGGACTTAGGCCCTGGGACATAACGCTGTAGCTACCGGCGTCACTGAGCAGTTTTGACGTATTGGAAACTATGGCTTTGCTCGATGTCCCAATCAACTTCGCCATCCCGGCCTGCACCGCTTCAGGCCGCTCTGTCCTGTCCCGTAGCACCAGCACCGGCTTGGCCAGAGCGGGAGCTTCCTCCTGCAGGCCTCCGGAATCAGTTAGCACGAGGTAACTCCGGGACAGCAAATTGGCCATATCTGCATAATCGAGCGGTTCCACCAGGTGGATCCGCGGGGCTGCGCCCAGCATTCCCCTTACCGGCAAATTCACCTTTGGGTTGCTGTGCACAGAAAAAACCACCACAACGTCGGGAAACCGCTGCGTTATTTCGAGAACGCCGGCGCAAATCTCTTTTAAAGGCCGGCCAAAGTTCTCCCGGCGGTGGGCGGTCACTACTAACAGGCGGCAGTCATCTCCTATTTTTCTTAATGTCTGGTTGGCAAACTTGTAGTCGGGCTTGATTACATGGAAAAGGGAGTCAATCACCGTATTGCCGGTAATGAATATGCAACTGTCGGGAATGCCCTCCCGCCTCAGGCATTCCCACGCCGTCGGCGTCGGCACGAAATGGATATCAGAAAGCTGCGTAATCAGGGAGCGGTTAATCTCTTCCGGAAAAGGACGGTATTTATCATAAGTTCTCAGCCCCGCCTCAACATGGCCGATCTCGACTTTCTGATAAAAGGCGGCCAGCGAACCGGCAAAGGCGCTGGTAGTATCGCCCTGGACCAGGACCAGGTCCGGTTTCTCGCCAGAGATGATCTCTTCCACGCCTCGTAGGGAATCAACAGTCACGTCGGCAACTGCCTGCCCCGGTTGCATGATGCCCAGGTTATAATCGGGAGTGATGCCAAACTGGTCAAGCGCCTGCCCTAACATTTCCCGGTGCTGCCCGGTGGTTACCAGCACAGACTCAAAATTGGGCGACTGCTTAAGTCCATCAATTACGGGAGCCAGCTTAATCGCTTCCGGCCGCGTCCCGAAAATTGTCATTGTCTTGATTTTCTTCATCGTCTGGGGGCCGATGCTCTTATAGTTGTTTTAGCTTGATTATTTTAAACTAGGCTGCAGTTTCCAAGTTCGATAATGTCGGTCTGTTTGTCATAGCCTAGAACCGTACCCTGGATTGTAACTTTTTGGCCGGGCTTTTTGCCCGCATAATACGGCTGATTGCTGTTAATCAGGTTCTCGCCAACCTGACAGTTTATTACCGTGCCAGCTTTACCATCGGCATTAATGAAAAAAAGTTCATTGCCTGGCGCTTTTATTATGTTGACGATGATGCCGGCAGCCTTAATTTGATGGCTTTTATACTTAGCCAAGGCATCGGCGGCATTGGTTTTAAATTCTTTCATGAATTTAACTGTGTTAACTTTATTTGCAGTTGATATTTGGCCCGCGGCGGGAGCGATATGGACTTCTGCCTGTTCAGTTGAGGGCCCTGGTCCAGAACTGCCGCAGCCGGCCCAGACTGCAGCCCCAGCAATAGACAAAACCAGGAAAATGTTTCTGAGCCTGGTTTTGCTCAATTGTTGAAGTTTGACTTCAATGTTTTATGCCGTCCCCGGTTCCTCGACACGGGCCGTCTTGGCCCACTGGCCTTGTCCGCGCGCCAGCCGGTAAATCGCCTTGCAGGCGGCGGCAAACCAGATGATATAAAAGAAAGCAAAAACATGCGCCCATAGAAATGCCCGGAAGGCGCTCATCTCCTTATCCTCGCGCCAGAATGTCCAGACAACTGTCGGCAGGGCGCCGAAGGAAAAGAGATACCAGAGCACCAGCGCCGGAATGTAATTCCAGGGAGTCAACACCGCGGCCCCTGCCCCAGATATGAGAAAATACGCCGACCAGGCCAAAAAGAGAAGAGAGCCGGGCAGGAACAAGAATACCATGATTGGCGCCAGCAGGTAGTAAATAGTATCCGAGCGCGCAAATATGGAGCCGGTGCGCGCCAGCAGGGCCGGAATGTGGCGCCAGCAGGTAACGTGGCCCTGGAACCAGCGGGTGCGCTGCCTGACCAGCGGCCGCAGATTGGGAATCCCCTGCTGGGCCACAAATGAGTTGGGGCAGTAATGGTTGTTCCAGCCGCTCAGCATCAGTCGGATTCCCAGGTCAAGATCTTCGGTCAGGCAGTCTGTCCAGGGAGCGTTGCCAAGCGAGGCCAGCGCCGACAGGCGCACAAACTGGCCGTTGCCGCCCAGCCCGACACTGCCGAGATGTTCCCTGGCTTTCTGGGAGATACGGGCGAATGTGAGAAACTCAAAGTTTTGCCATTTGGTGAGGACATTGGTGGTGGCATTGGAAATACGGACGCCGACCTGCACAGCGCCCGCCTTGGGGTCGGCGAAATAGCTGTTGACTGATTTCACGATATTTGTTTCTACTCGGCCATCGGCGTCCAGGACTCCCATGATCACATTTTCCGGCCCTTTTTCCCGGACAATGTCACTGGCTATCAAATACCGAAAGGCATAGTTAAGCACCTTGCCTTTCCCCTGGCGGGCAAGATCGTGCGGATGGTCAATCAGCTTTACCCGGTTGTGCGGAAACGAGAGGGCAACTTCGCGCGTGCCGTCGTCTGAGCCGTCATTTACCACGAGGATAGTCAGGTTCTTGTCCGCAAGCTTCAGCAGGTGCTGAAGGGTTTTCCCAAGCACCAGTTCTTCATTCAGGGCCGGGATGATGATGAAAAACGCCAGGTTTGGGTCATACGGCCCTCTGGCTGGAGCCGGTTTGCGGCTGAGAAGGAACATCCCCCAGTAATAGGTAATGATAAACAGCGCAATTAGAGCCAACGGTTCCGGGCTGAAGAGGTTGGCGGGCATGAACTCGCCCAGCTTGTCGGAAACCTGCCAGGCAAGGTTGTTTATCCATGAAGGCGGCGCCGGCGGCCGGTATCCCAGTCCGGCAACCTGGGCGGGAGAGACAAAAGTGTAGCCCTGGTCCTGAAGCCCTTCAATCATTTGCCGCAGCTGGCTGCCCGGCTGTGAAGGGTGGAAAAAGAACGCCGCGGATCCGCTGCGCACAACTTTCTGCTGGGCGGCTTCTTTTAAAAGCTTGTCCGCCGTCAGCCCCTCGCCCGGGTCGATGTAGCCCAGCGTCTCGGGCAGGTCCAGCTCGCCGGTAGTGGGCAGCCGCACCGGATAAGGAAAGAAAGGCGCGTCGCGCCGTTCCCAGACGATGCCGAAGCGGGTGGAAATTACGTCGTGGGCCATCTCCGAGGCGGCGTAATGCGGCGTTTCCCAAATATCCGGTGTAATCCCCACTTTTTTTAGCTCGGCCAGGCCTGAGTCTATGCGGCCTGCGACCCAGGCAGGCGTTTCGCCGGCAGGCGGGGCATGCGTATCGCGGTCCCAAAACTCGTAGTCAACGACAGTCTCGCCCTTGTATTGGTGCGTGTAGCCATGCTCGATGATGGTGCCGCCTTTTGCTTGAGCATCCTTGAGAACCTTTACCAGATCCGGGCGCTCTGACAGATGGACTACCGTATTTGTTGCCGGATTGACATATACGGGCACCAAGGCAATGCCAAAGGGAATGCCTTTGTGGTAAAGGTAATCGACTACATTCGCGAGTCGGGAGGGATCCGTGTTTGGATGAATGTCCTCAATGCGGATCATGGCCTGGTGGGAAGGGGGAGCATTCTGCCCGAGAATATCGTATAAAAGGTCGGCCAGCACCAGGTAGGCGCTGTTATCGCTGGCTCCATCTGCAGAGTATGTACTGTTCTTGTCTACACCCTCCATGGGGATGTCGGCAAAAAACCAAAAATTACCGCTGTGCAGAGCGTAGGGCTCGTCTTGCTGACCCTTGCCTTCCATCCAGGCCAGCACGCTTGCGCGGCCGCCGTTAACGACTTTGACAATGCTGTCAACGGGGCTGGTGCGGGGTAGCGCCTGGCCTTTGTAGCTGACCAAATCGAGCGTGCCGCTGGCGTCCACGCGCAAGTAGGCGATGCCGTATTTGCCCAGCGGGTGCGCCTGGCCCAGCTGATCGAGCCCTCGTCCGATCCAGACCACAGTTTTTTCAGTGCTATAAACATCGTTTAGAAAAGCGGGAGGAATTGTTCGATGTGAGCCGCCGATATAGAAGACTGCATCGTAGTTGTTAATTAAGCCTGGTTGATAATCATCCTGATAAACGATATCGGCGCGCACGGGAAAGTGTCCCAGCAGGGCATCTAGCTCCCGGGGGAGCTCCGGATCGTTCTGCTGGTCATGAACAATCAGGGCATTGATGTAATGCCCGGATGCGTCCGGCCAGGCGCCGGGAGAAGAAGTTGTACGGGCAGCAGCTGCAGCAGCCGGATTCGGGCTGGAGTCGGTCTCGTTCAAGGCGCCGCTGTCGAGCGTCCGCTCGCTGACAGCCAGCGGCTGGCCGTTGGTTGCGGTCACGCGCACGGGACCATCCATCAGGCCGGCAAATTGCGGTGTGATAGATGCCCCGGGAGCGAGTGAGTACCGGCCCACCAACTGCGCGCCGATGGAGATATCCACAGCCGCCGTCTGGCTGCCCTGGTTGCTCACCAGGATCCAGCTGTTGGTGCCGGGAGTGCGCTGATCGTACCAGTTAAGATAGCTGTCGCTGGTTAACGCTTCCTGGGGGGTTGCGGGCAGGGCGAAGACGTTATTGTTATAGATAGACCATTCGCTGGCCACAATAACGCCGCTGGCGGCAATTTTTACCGGCCCCTTCATGACGCCGGTAAAGGCCGGTGTGATCCGCTGGCCGGGTTTTAAATCGTAGGAGCCTTTCAGTGCCCCGCCAATATATACGTTGGCGTGGATGGATTCTGACCCCGGGTTGCCAATCACCAACCAGCCCCGCAGGCCAGCGGTAACGCCGTCGTACCAGTTGAAATAGTAATTATGAGTGAGTCCGGCGGCGGTGTTTTGTAACTGCGCGCCGCCTTGCTGGCCTGTCTGACCAAGCGCCCTGTTAGCATCAGAGAAATGAGACAAGGCAAAGGCAAACAGAAAAAAAGCCAACGTTAGTTTCAACGTCAGCTTATTCATGCTACATATTCCCCTGCTTGGCTCAGATATTCCTCCCGAGCCGTTTTCTTGACGACGCTTCATTATTTATTATGTTGACTCCTATTGTCAATTGTGAGAACTAATCACTTTTTTGCCGCCGCTTCATGCGCAAAAGCGAGCCAACAATGATGCTGGTCACTGCCACAACTGCATAAACCCCGACAGCCAGGCCAGTCACCGGAAGCAACACATTATACATTTTCCGCACCCCCCAAAAGCATGGTTTTTGAGCTTGATATTATTTGGTGACATTTTGATATGTATATAATTTGTACCATATTAATCAAATTTTTTCAACTTTGCTTTTTAAACCGGCACTAAAAGTTTCCCCAAATCTGACTCATTAAACTCGTTAAATGACGATCTTCCCGGCGCTGTTTGTTTGATTAAATGGTCGGCGAATCTAAGTAAATTCTTTAGAATCTATCTCAAAAGGTACATTCTGCTGCGGCCGGCTGCAAAGGCCATTGGCTGCGTCCTCGGAGCGAAAAGGCCAGGCCGTACCGCAGCGGGTACGACTGCGGGCTTTTCCTCCTGCGTCCTTGCCCATCGCCTTTTCGCTCGGCCTCACTACGAACATCCTTTTGAGATGGATTCTTAGTTCCGGGCCGGGCCGCTTTTACCCCGATTTTTCGGCGCTGAACCAGGGCTGTTAATCGGGACAGCTGATCAAACCGCAGATCATTTTGCAATTCCTTCCAAGCTTCTTCAAGGGCTGACCTTCAACGTCGATACAGTTAATAGAGCAGAAATAGTTAAGTTAGCTGCTTGTGAGCCCTAGGATCCTGTTCCCGTTGAAGGCATGTTGTGAAAAAGAGGCAGAGTAAAGTCAAAGATCTGATATCCCGCCCCCGCGTAGTTATCCCACTTTTTTTGTTTGCTGCTTTGATGTTACTCATGGTTAGCGGAGGTCCGGGGACTGGCGCGGCCTCAGCCGCGACCGCTGCCAATTTCAAACTGGGTGTGTTCTTGCCCAATCCAGGAGACCTATCCTCTTTTGAAAATGAAATCGGTCGCAAAACGGACATATTTCTTTACTATCAGTCTATCGGCGAAGATCTGGACACAGCGGATCTGGCGCCGATTGCCCAGCAGGGACGCACGATTCAGCTGGCCTGGGAGCCTTGGGATCCAAGTGCTGCGGACCTGGTTAACCAGCCGGCCTACAGTCTCAAGAACATTACCGCCGGCAATTTCGACTCTGATATTCACCGCTGGGCGCAGGAGCTGCGCAACTTTGGCTACCCTGTCATCTTCCGTCCCATGTGTGAAATGAACGGCGACTGGACCAGCTGGTCCGGCACGGTCAATGGCAACAGCCCCGGCGACTACGTGCCGGCCTGGCGCCACATTCACGATATTTTTGTCCAGGAGGGCGCCACCAACGTCAAGTTCGACTGGTCGCCAAACAGGGATGGCGACACGGCTACAGCGCTAAATACTTTTAATACCTATTATCCCGGCGACGCCTATGTGGACTACGTCGGCATTAACGGTTATAACTGGGGCACGACGCAGAACACTTCTACCTGGGTGTCTCAATGGCAGAGTTTTGGTGAGGTTTTCGGGCCCAGCTACAGCGTGTTCGCTGCTCAGACAAGCAAGCCGATCATGGTTTCCGAGACAGCTTCCGCGGAAGCAGGTGGCAGCAAGGCGCAGTGGATTACGGACATGTTCTCCCAACTGCCGGTGAATTACCCACGCATCGCCAGCGTAACCTGGTTTAACATCAACAAGGAGACCGACTGGCGGGTTGAGAGCTCGCAAACAAGCCTGGCTGCTTTTAAAGCGGCGATGGCTCCGTCCACGTCCACTGCGGCCCAGCCGGTTGCAGGCGGTCCCAGCTACTACTTTGGCTGGTACGACGATGCTTCACCCGGCCTGCAGAGCTGGGTTCTGATCGGCAATCCGGGAACGGCTTCGCAACATGCGGAAGTCTTCATTGGCGGTGCGCTTGCGGGCGCTTATGATGTTGGCCCGGGCCGGCGGGTGACGCCGACGTTCCCGGGCGTGATCAATGGGCCGGTCAAGGTAGTTTCCACCAGCGGCGGCAATCTGCTGGTGAGCGAGCGTACAATTTACAATAACAGCTTTTCGGAACTGCCGGCGGCTTCCTCTGAGTCGCTGGCAACGGATTATTATCTCGCCTGGTATGACGAGCAAAGCAGCGGCATGAGAAGCTGGATCGTGGTCGGCAACCAGGGCAGCCAGGCGGCCTCCGTGAACATCTCCATCGCCGGCAAAGTGGTGGGCCGCTACCAGGTGCCGGCGGGCGGGCGCATCACGCCTGACTTCCCCGGAGTCATGAACGGCCCCGTGGAGGTGACCTCCACCAACGGGCAGCCGCTTAACGTCAGCGAGCGGGTTATCTTTGGCGCTGCTTTTAATGAGATCGGGGCCAAGCCGGCGCCCTCGCTGGCTACGGATTACCGCTTTACCTGGTATGACGAGCAAAGCAGCGGCATGAGAAGCTGGATCGTGGTCGGCAACCAGGGCAGCCAGGCGGCCTCCGTGAACATCTCCATCGCCGGCAAAGTGGTGGGCCGCTACCAGGTGCCGGCGGGCGGGCGCATCACGCCTGACTTCCCCGGAGTCATGAACGGCCCCGTGGAGGTGACTTCCACCAACGGGCAGCCGCTGATGGCCAGCCAGCGCTCTTTGTACAACGGCTCCTTTGTCGAGGTTAACGGGGCCGCTCCCAATGATCTTGCCGCGAACCAGTGGTTTGCCTGGTATGATGACGTATCGGCAGGGATGACAACGTGGGTGCTGGTCGGCAACCAGGGCCAAGCGCCCGTAAGCGTGGACATCAAGATAGCCGGAAGCGACGTTGGCCGATACACGATTCCCGCCGGCGGGCGGGTGACGCCGGTATTCCCCGGCCAGCTCAATGGTCCTGTGCAGGTGACGGCGGAACAGGGCAGCCGGCTGGTAGTCAGTCAGCGGACTATCTACAGGGGCTCATTCGATGAAGTGCTGGGGCGGACTTCTGGTTGATAAAGACGGCAGGCGTGTGCATAAAGGAAGTCTCCCAACGGCAGGCTGGAAAGCCTGCCAACTACTGTTTATTATGGTGGCACAATTTATGATGGTAGGCACCGGCTTCCAGGCTGTGCAGCGATAAGCCATTGGTCTTACGGTCCCGTTACGATCCCCGGCACCTCGTTAAAATAGCCGTTGTAAAGCACCCGTTGGGAAACGATGAGGGCTGGCCGCGGCGAAAAATACAAATTTTCCATATCAGGGAATTCCCTGATATACAAATATTATTAAGAGACTTAATATAAGGTGGTTTGTTTAAAGTCACGGTAAATCGGAAGCGAGGGTATAATGGGAGCCCGGGAAAGTTGTTCAGGCAAGAAGCTTGCTGGTTTTGCGGCAAGTTTCTTTTTTGCTCTTTTGGTGGTTTTGACGATAGTCATGGCCGCCGGCAGCCAGCCGGCGGGAGCCGCTACGGCGGCTTATTCAGTTTATACGATTACCAGCACTGGCGGCGATTGCGCTGTTTCTGGAAACGGGTGGGGGGCCTGGGACGCCTATACCAATACGTGTACATTAAGGGCAGACATTGCCATGTATGGCGCCAACGGGATAGACATCAACGCCGATAATGTCACCCTTGACGGCAACGGCCATTCGCTGATCGGTAATAATATCACGAACACGAACGGGGTCTATCTTTCCGGCAGAACCGGCGTAACTGTCAAAAATCTGACGGTCGAGCATTTTTATCATGGCATCGACCTTGCTTCTTCAAGCGGAAACGCTCTTGCCGGCAATAATGCCAGCTTGAATAACAGCTCCGGGATTTATCTAACCGGGTCCAGCAACAACGTGCTGAATAGCAACACTGCCAACTCAAACAGCAGTTACGCAAATTCGGGCAACGCTGCCGGGATCGAGCTGGAAAGTTCTTCAAACGGCAATACGTTGTCCGGAAACACAGCCGACAACACAAACGGCGGCAACTGGATGCAGACCATGTACGTGGCCGGAATCTGGCTTGGCTCCTCCAGCAACAACAGGCTTACGAATAATACCGTGATCAACAGCCAGGGCTCAAACCTGTCGTGGTTCGACGTTGCCGGATTCTTCCTCATGTCCGCCAGCAACAATATTCTTTCCGGAAACACGGCCAGCATTCCCGGCTATAACGGCTATGGCGAGAGCATCGGCCTCTGGCTGACTTCTTCAGCCAATGGCAATACGCTTCTTGGCAATACCAGCTCAAATAACCAGGTTGCAATTTACCTTAACTCGTGCAGCAACAGCCAGATCTACCATAACAGCTTCCTGAACAGCTCTTTAAAACAAGCGCAGGTTTATGGTGGCAGCGGCAACCTCTTTAACCTTGCCGCTCCTACAGGCGGCAATTACTGGAGCAACTGGACGACTCCCGATTCTGATAACGACGGTTTTGTTGACAACCCCTATGTCTTTAGCGGCGGCCAGGACAACCTGCCGCTGTCGGCGCCGGTAGCAAGCGGCAAACCTAATCTGACCCTGGATCTCCCCAGTCCTTTCTGGGCTTCCCTGTCTGACTACCAGTCCGGGCAGCTCTCGGTAACCTGGACAGTTAATAACACCGGCGCTAACGAGGCCTGGTCGGCTCAACTTACCGGCAGCAGAAATACGGCCGGGGTTACGCTTGCAACGACGTTGCCGGCATCAATCGGAGGCGGCGACATTTTGGCGGGAGCATCCGGATCTGCAACCTTAAAGTACAACGTGCCCGCGGGAGTGGGCGCCTGGGTCTCCACCTTGACCGGCAGCGCCCAGGACGGCATGGGGGCGGGTTACTCCTACCCGTAGAAACCAGCCGGGCCCGCGGCTTCGAAGTGGAACTGCCGATCAATCTTGCAGGAGAATGCAAACGAATGCAGCTATTCCTTCGAAATGGCTGTATTCGTAAACATCTTTGCCTGACAGCCGTTAATGGCTTAAAGCAGCAATTAGCATCTGGAAGGTAAATATCAGGCCAATGACGGCCGTCGCCATGCCGATGGCAGGCAATATCATCTGCGCAATCGCGCTTAACTCCGGCTTGTCTTTCCTCTTCATACCCGTAAGTTAACCATTTACCTGATATTGAAACAAGCCAGGCGTTCCAAGCAGGCTCATTCTGCTGCGGCCGGCTGCAAAGGCGATGGGCGGCGTCCTTAAGAGCAAAAAGTCCAGGGCGTACCGCAGCGGGTACGACTGCGGGCTTTTTACTCCTGCGTCCTTGCCCATCGCCTTTTCGCTCG
>JAJYIM010000029.1 GCA_021790115.1 Actinomycetes bacterium
GTATTGCACGCCAGGGGCAAATGCCGGCGGCTGCAGAAGGCCACCGGCGCGGGCGCCGGCCGCTTGATGCGTTCCAGGATGTGGCGGCGCCGAGTACGAGCAATTTTCTTTACCGGTGTCAACCCACCCAGCTCCAGGCGCATCAGCTGCAGCACCCCCAGGCTCCGCACCGGGTAGAAGCCGCAATCCCGGAGAAAGTCCTGTTTAAAAAAACGGCAATCACCCGGGAGCCTGTTCAAATGGCAAAAGGCTTCGACTGAATCGATATCATCATCCCTAAGCTCAGCCAGCAGCGCCAGCAACAGGCTCTTGCGCAGCGAGTCAGGACTGGCCTCCTCCAGGAGGCTGCAGCTGAGCAATACTGAATCCCTGGCTGCCGGACCGCAAGGGAGTTTGCGAAAGAACAGCGGCGCCGGCGCGAACTGGATCATTCCCAAGAGCTTGCCGTCCGCCACACCCAGCTTGCCCCAGCGGCCAAACCGCTCTTCCGCGGCCTGATTCCACTCCTGCGCCTGCTTTTTGCTCCAGCCCTGGTCGTAACCCTGCCACCAGCCGCAACGGGCGCAGCTGTCTGGAAGCAGCGGAAATGTAGCCTGATTAAGATTGTGAAGCTGGAAATGCACTCTGGTGGCCTTAGCCTGTATTATTTCTTAACCTAACATTATAACCCCGATGAGCGCGGGATTTGAAGACGATCAGGCTGTTTTTCGCTTCAGCTTGATCATGGTGATCTCCGGCCTGCTTAAAAGCCGGAAAGGCACCAGCGTTGTTCCCACGCCCCGGGACACATGCATGACGGTGCCGTCTACTTGGAACTGGCCTTCTCCGTAACGGGAGCCGGAAGTGGAGAGCATAATTTTGCCGCTGTGCGGATTTGGCATGCAAATCTGCCCGCCATGGGTGTGGCCCGCCAGCACCAGCTGGAAATTGCCCGGCTCTATCTCCCCGATGACGTCGGGGCTGTGAGACAGCAGGATTCGCAGGCCGGCCCCGCTTTCCAGTTGGCTCGCGACCGAAACAAGATCGGCATAGCCATAGTTGAAATCATCGATGCCGCAAAACTGAATTTTGTGACCACCGATCCTGACGGTGGCACACTCGTTTTCAAGGACCCGCACCCCCGCCTGCGCCAGGAGCTTTCGCATGCTTGACACGGTCGCTGTTTTTTTCTCTTTTAAAGATTTGCGGATAGGACTGCGCCCTGTCAGCCTGCGGGCCAGATCTTCGATGACGGTCTTTCTTAAGCCGTGATCATGATTGCCGAGGCAGGCAAACTTGCCATACCGCGCTTCCAGCGAAACCAGGCTCTCGATGAACGGGCTTAAGTCTTTCTTTTTATCTGTCAGGTCGCCGGTCAGAAAAACGACGTCCGGAGATAGGCTGCGCGCGGACTCAACGAACTTGCCAATGACGCGTGAGTTAAGGCCGGGGGCGCCGGCATGCAAATCACTGGCGTGGAGCATGCTTAGGCCTTCAAGCTCTGCCGGCAGGCCCGGAATCTCCAACTGCCTTAACACAAGCCGAAGCCATTGGGCCTCAAATAGCATGTAACCGGTTCCGGCAATGGCTGCCAAGGCGGCCAGCAAAGCTGTCCGGAAAGCGATATGGGAAGCCTTAGAATCTATCTCAAAAGGCATATTCTGCTGCGGCCGGCTGCAAAGGCCATCGGCGGCGCCCTCGGGGCAAAAAGTCCTCGACGTACCGTACAGGTACGACTGCGGGCTTTTAACTCCTGCGTCCTTGCCCATCGCCTTTTCGCTCGGCCTCGCCACGAACAGCCTTTTAAGATAGATTCTTAGTCATGGTTTGGTTTCGCCGGACAGGCGGGACGACGCCCGCTTTCCCTTCTTTCTCGGGCTCAAGGGGTCGAAACTTGACAGGCGGCATTTGGTTGGCCCGGGAGAGCCATGGCTTTCAGGGGGGAAGGGGGAACCTATGATTCCTTGTTATCCTGTTCGGCCTCGACCTCGGCTTTCAGCCTTGCTCTCGTTTCATCGATTCTGGCCTTGAGGTCGGCCGGGGATTGCGTTTGCGGCGGCATCTCTTCCGCGCCGGGTTCGGCAAACAGATCGGGGGAGCCGCCAAATAACTCCCTGCGGATCTCCTGCCCCGATTTGGGAGCCAGCAGGATGCCGGCTGCGGCGCCTACCCCAGCCCCGAAAAAAAACAGGCAACAGCGCCTGCACTTGCAAATGGCCATCGACCGCCTCCGCGAACGCAGTTTATACATACATTCATGCCCATTCTAGATTTTTGCCGGCCGGCGTGCAAGGGCATGCTGCGCTGACGGGCGCGCCTGCAGGCAGCAGTTGCGAGGCAAGATCGCACGATTATCGGGAGGAGATGGTATAAAATAAATAAAGAAAAGCCAAAGAGCCTATTGGGACAGGCTCCCGGCCATGAGAAGGGAAAGGAGAACCGTGACAGTTTTTTCGATAATTGTCATTGTGGTGGTTGTGCTGCTGATTGCTACTCTGGTTGGCATTTACAACACGCTGGTGAGATCGCGCAATAAAGTCGACAATTCCTGGCGGCAAATAGACGTTCAGCTCAAGCGGCGGCATGACCTGATCCCAAATTTGGTAGAGATGGTTAAAGATTACATGTCGTACGAGCAGGAAGTGTTGCAGAACGTGACCAAGGCCCGCTCCCAGGCCATGCAGGCCCAGGGTCCTGCCGATTCGGCGAAGGCGGAGAACATGCTCACGGGCGCGCTGAAGTCGCTGTTTGCGGTGGCGGAAAATTACCCTGACCTGAAAGCCAATCAGAATGTTTCCCAATTGCAGGAAGAGCTGACATCGACGGAAAACAAGATTTCCTTTGCGCGGCAGCTCTACAATGACACTGTCATGAGCTTCAACAACAGGGTGCAGACTTTCCCCTCAAATGTGATCGCCGGCATTTTCGGCTTCAGGGCGCGTGAATACTTCGAAACCCCGGAGGAGGAAAAAGAACCGGTCAAGGTGGAGCTGCGGTAAACGCGGAATGTGGACTTTGGAATGAAGACTCGACTGGGTAAGATTCTTGGAGTTTATCCAGCATCCAGCATCCAGGATCTGCTTTAACTTGTACGAGCAAATAGCAAAAAACAAGCACCTTTCCTATCTCCTCATTGTCGTTGTCACGGCGCTGCTGATTGTGCTGGGCTACGCCATTGGCATGGCCATCGGCATCGGCTGGTTCGGCCTTGTAATTGCCTTGGCCATCGCGGTCGCCATGGGGTTGGCCGGTTATTATCAGGGTGACAAAATGGTGCTTGCGGTCAGCCACGCCAGGCCGGTCAGCCACGACGACGCGCCGCAGCTGTACAACGTCGTCGAGGAAATGGCCATTGCCTCCGGCAACCCGGTGCCGGCCTTGTATATCATCAATGACGCAGCCCCCAATGCTTTTGCCACCGGCAGGGATCCGGCGCACTCGTCGATTGCGGTAACTTCCGGCCTGCTGGAGAAGATGAACCGCGAGGAGCTGCAGGGTGTAATTGCCCATGAGATGTCACATGTGCGCAATTATGACATCCTGTTTGCCACTCTGGTGGGGATCATGGTGGGGGCGATCGCGCTGATGGCGGATTTTTTCCTGCGCTGGAGCCTGTTTGGCGGCGCCCGGCGCAGCAACGATGAAAACAGCGGCGCTATCGGCATGATTTTGCTGGTGCTGGCCCTGGTGCTGGCGATTCTTGCTCCCATCGCCGCCCGCCTGGTGCAGCTGGCGATATCCCGCAAACGGGAGCTGCTGGCGGACGCTTCGGCGGTGCAGCTGACCCGCGATCCCAACGGCCTCGCCGACGCCCTGCAGAAAATTGCTGATGACCATGAAGTGCTGGCAGCAGCCAATCGCGCCACCGCCCATCTTTACATTGCCCAGCCGATCAAGAAATTTGAAAAGCGCTCCCGGGGGCTGTTTGACACCCACCCGCCGATTCAGCAGCGGATCGAGATCCTGAGGGCGATGGCTCATCAGGGGACTGCCGCGGCCGGCCAGGCCCTGCCTGCCTAGGGCTATCTCGAGGCCCATTCCCGCTGCGCTACGAAAGCCGGGCTGCGTCCAGCCGGCCTTGTTGTCTGATCAACAGATCTACTCGAAAGTCCAGCTTGCTTTGCGGGGCATGATATGTGTAAGATAACACTCCCCTCTCAAGAACCCACTGGCTGCCCGCTCCGCCTCAGGCGGAACTTTTATTGGTATATCAACCCTGCAAAAATGCCAAAGGGGCCAAAACGGTCCGGGAAGCAGCGCCCTCAACGCCAACCATGTTCGACCACGAATTGATCGGGCTGCTCCTGGATGAGCCGGGAGGTGAACAGCTGGCCAGCCTCTCGGATCGCATCTTTGCCTTGCTATCCGGCAGGGCGCTTTCGCCGGTAGCGCCGGAGGAGATCAGCCACTCCTGCGGCATCCCACCCGAGTCCGCCGCACGCCTGTCGGCTGCCATTGAGCTGGCCAAACGCCTGCTCTGGCCGGATGACGGCCGCAACCCTGTGCGCACTCCCCAGGACGCCTGCCGGGCCGCGGCCGACATCAGGATGGCCGGCAAAGAGCATTTTCTTGCTCTTTATCTTGATGCCAGAAATGTGATAATAAGCCAGGAAGTTGTCTCCATCGGCAGCCTGAACGCCAACATCGTGCATCCGCGCGAAGTTTTCAGGCCGGCAATTGCCAACGGAGCAGCAGCGGTGATCCTTGTTCATAATCATCCTTCCGGGGACGTCTCCCCCAGCAATGAAGACCTGAAGCTGACGTCCCGCCTGGCCGATGCCGGCCGCCTGCTCGGAATTGAAGTTCTTGACCACGTGATTGTGTCCCGCAACCGGTTCCTCAGCTTTCGCAGCGAGTCATATCTATAGATAGCTCGCCACGTCATGACGGGCACAGAGGCGCCGGCGTTGGCGCCCGGCGTCTGCCATCCGAGGGTGCTTGGAGCGTATCCCGGCAGGCTGTTAAGGGTGGGCGCGCCTTGTCTGCTGAACGAGAATGTGTTCCAATATGAAAAACAGGGGTTTGTGGATAACTTTGCCGGTGCTGCTCTGGGTAGATTTCGTGGCGGCTGCCGTTCTCTTCCGGGCGGGGCCGGAAAAGGCTTGCAAAATGAGATCTTTGCAAATAGCTTAGTTTGCAGGTATATTTTTCAATGGCAGTCATCCTGACTTTTTTAATAAGATTTTCACGCCGGGAAGATTGGCAATGCATGCCGGCTTTTAACTGCCTGGCGGCCGGCTGTTTTCCACACTTTCCACAGGCGTGAATGCGGGCGCGAGGGCGGTTGACTTTCTGGAAAAAGTGGCTGTATACTGTCACCTCGTCAGAGTGCAAAGGAGCCTTCTTTGAAGCGGACATACCAGCCTAACAAAAGAAAAAGGAAAAAGACCCATGGGTTCCGCTTGCGGATGAGCAGCAAGGCCGGACGCCGTGTCCTTAAGCGCCGCCGGGACAAGGGCAGGAAAAAATTATCAGCATAGAGGCGGCCACGGTCCCTGCTGGCAAGAAGCACCGGCTGACAAAGTCGGCCGACTTTAAGCGGGTTTACCGCCGGGGGAAGTCGGTTGCCGGCAGATATGCCGTCCTTTATTATTTTGACCATTCAACCGAAGGCGCTGAACAGCGGTTGGGCCTTTCAGTTTCCAAGAAAATTGGAGGGGCCGTCGTTCGCAACCAGGTTAAACGGGTGCTCAAGGAAGCATTTTGTTCTATTCGGGAAGGCATAGCGCCCGGTTTTGATTACGTGATTATCGCCCGTCCGGGACTGGCGGAATACATAGAAAAGCACCAGTTTGAAACGGTTGCCGCAATGATGAGGGATCTTTTCCGGCGGGCAAACCTAATCCAGGAAGCAGACTAATTTTGAAGCGAATACCAATGTTGCTGATCGGCTTCTACCGGAAGCTGATTTCACCACTATTTCCCCAACGCTGCAAGTACTACCCCAGCTGTTCGGTTTATGCCTTGCAGGCATTCCGGGAATGGGGGTTCTTCCGCGGCCTGGTGATGACCAGCTGGCGGCTGCTGAGGTGCAACCCGTTTTCGCATGGCGGTTTTGATCCGGTCAGGAAGAGGCCGCTCGGATGACCAGCGCTCTCTCTTTTTTAATTGATCCTCTCCGCAACGCGCTCTTGTTCTTGCACAACAATCTGGGCCTTTCATACGCGCTGGCGATCATCGTGTTGACTATCGGCCTGAGAATTATTCTGACGCCCTTGACAATCAAGCAATACACCTCCATGCGGGCGATGCAGAAGCTGCAACCGAAGATGAAGGAACTGCAGAAGAAGTTCAAGGACGATCGCCAGAAGCTTAACGAGGAAGTTATGAAACTGTACCGGGAGCACAAGGTCAATCCGTTTGGCTCTTGCCTGCCGATGCTGATCCAGCTGCCGATCACGATGGCCCTCTACCTGATGATTAGAAGCCAGCCTTTTCCCACGGACAATTCGTTTTTGTGGATCAGCAACATCAACGACCGGGATTTGATTCTCGTGATCATCTATATTGCCAGCCAACTGGCTTCAAGCCTGATGTTGACCACTGCCACAGATAAGTCGCAACGGATGCTGATGCTGCTGATGCCGGTGTTTTTTGGGGTTATCATTTATAATTTTCCTGCCGGGGCGATATTGTTCTGGGTCACGTCAAACATTTTAATGGTTGGTCAACAACTGATTGTCAGAGAGGTTATCAAGGGCCGGGAGACCAGCGCGGAGCCGGTTGCAGAGCCGGTTTCCCCGCTGCCTTCTCCCCGGAAGAGCGGAGGCGTAACACGTGCAAAAAAACCAAAATCAAAAAGAAAGCGCCGCTGAAGTGAAGGTCGTCGGCAGCGGCAAGACGGTGGTCGAGGCGCAGGCCGATGCGCTGGCAAAGCTGGAGGAGATAGCAGGCCCCTTCCAAAAGCACGAAGTCGATCTGATTGTGATCTCCGAAGGGTCGAAAGGTTTCCTGGGCGTCGGCTCCCAGGCGGCCCAGGTGGAGGCGTCCCTGCCGGGGAAGGATGACGGCCGGGGCCAGGTATCTGACGAGGAATACGGCGGGGCCGGGCAGCAGCCGCTACCGGAAGAGCCCCCCTCTGAAGACGAGGAGTTTGAGCCGGCGGGCGCCGAGGCGGAGGCAAGGCTGGAAGAATACCTGAACCGCGTCCTGGAAGGAATGCAGCTGGAGGCGTCAGTTTCCTTATCGGACCGCTATGACGCTCTGGTGGCCAACATCGCTGGTGACGGCCTGGGCTTGCTGATCGGCAGGCACGGCCAGACAATTGACGCCGTCCAGTACCTGGCAAACATCATCGTTTTCCGGGGAAAGCCCGGGCGTAAACGGATCGTTGTGGACGCCGAGGACTACCGCGAGCGGCGCAGCGAAGTCTTGAAATCTTTGGCGGAGCGGGGCGCCGGCGAGGTTTTGAAAGGCAAGCGCCGCTATGAACTCAGCCCCATGACTGCTGCCGAGCGCCGCATCGTGCATATGTATCTGCAGAACTACCAAGGCGTTGAAACAACAAGCGAGGGAAACGAGCCCTTCCGGCGGGTGGTAATCATCCGCGCGGGAAACTCGTGATTAAAAACTGCGGCGCGGAGCAAGCTGCGCATTAATCAAGCCACCGGGAGAAAGTGTTATTCCGCCGGGTAGCCTGCTGCTGCCAGAGCCTGCTTGATTTCCTCCAGCGTCACCGCGCTTTCGTCGTAAGATACCTTTACCGCTTTGGTCTGCGGGTCGGCGCTGATTGAGACTACCCCGGCCAGGGCTCCTCCGGTGCTTTCCACGGTCATCTTGCAATGTCCGCAAGACATCTTGGGAGCATTTAACGTTACCTGCTGCATTTTCCCCTCCATTTCAGTCTGCCAGTTTGAATCTATCATGGCTAATGCCGCGGCGCAAAGAGGATAGCCGCAGGCAGCGTAGAAAAAGAAGGGGCCAATAGGCCAGATTGGGCAATTCCGGGCCGGATGAAAAGAAAGGAGGGAACACAAATGGAGGCAGAGACAGCTTTTCAGGGGTTCCAACTCCATCGCAATCTAAAGGCGGTTGATATCTCATGTCCATGGTGTGGAGCGGGAGTGCCGCTGCCGGACGGAGACTTCAGCGGCGTGTGCATTGAATGCGGCACTGTTGTCTTCCGTGGCTCATCCCGGGGCGTGGCCGCCGAAGAAACGGATCAACCGACATCGTGCCGCCAGTCTTTATCTGCTCCGGCTGTATAGAATCTATCCCGAATGGCGTATTCGGCTGTGGCCGGTTGCAAAGGCCCTGGGCTGCGTCCTTGCCCATCACCATTTCGCCCGGCCTCGCAGCGAGTAACCTTTCGGGGTAGATTCAAATCATTATGGCGCTTGCAGGACGTGATAAGATCGGCCTGATCATTGTTGGCCACTGAAAGAGATTATGTCCGACAGGGCGCCGGCTCCAGGCGAGAACCAGAAAAAAAAGCTTCCGCGCGCGTACAGAAGCTGCGAGGAGATGGCAGATTTCCTCCGTTATTTTCTCACCGATGTTTACGACCAAGATTTCTCAGCGCTGCTGGAGTCATTTTTTCTGGATGAGGCATTCATGGAAAAGTTTGCCCTCGCGCCCGGGCATGTCAGCTCCCACCATGTCTACCTGGGCGGCCTGCTGGAGCACACGCTGTCGGTGGCAACTCTTTGCCAGCATGTGGCCGTCCAGCACCCGCGCCTGAACAGCGACCTGCTCTTAACAGCCGCCCTGCTGCACGATATTGGCAAAACCGAAGAGATTTGCTATGAAGGGAGCATCAGCACCAGCCATCAGGGAGAGCTGCTTGGCCATATACTTCTTGGCCAGCGGATGATCGAGCAGAAAATCAGCCGCTCGCCGGCAGGGTTTCCCCGCGAGAAAGAGCTGAAGCTCATCCATGCCGTGATTAGCCACCACGGAGAGCTGGAATGGGGCGCGCCCAAGCGCCCCCAGAGCGCCGAGGCGCTGGTATTGCATCACGTCGATAATCTTGATGCCCGTGTCAAAGGCTTCTTTGAGGTTGTAGCCGGGAAGGGAGAAGTTTCCTGGCCGGAGCTAGAAAACTATTTCCGCCGGCCGCTGACGCGGCCCCAAGCGGCAGACCGGGATCAAAAGCCGGGTGCTGGATATTGAACTTCGGATTTTTGATAAAGCCAAAAACACGCGGGCTAAACAGCCCAGGCGCACAACGGCGCTGCACGCTGCGCCCTTGATTATCCAGTGCCCGGCGTCCAGAATCCAGCATCCGGTTTTTCAGTCTTCTTCCTTAAGAGATGCATCGATTTGTTTCTCAACATCGTCCTCCAGCTGCGGACCGGCAGGTTTTTCTTGCTTTCCTGACTTGTCGGCTTCTGTTTCAATAAATGTTTCCCCGCTAACCATTGCATCGAAAGCCTTTGCTTTGAGCCGGGCCCGGGTTGCATCAATGCGCCGGCGCATCTCCTCCTGATCAAAGCCTGAAGGCTCCGGAAGGGAGCTCCCTGCCGCCGGCTTTTCTTCTTTCCCGGTTTCCTCCCGCTCCGGCTCGCCGGCCGCCGGCGTCTTTAACGCCGTTATCTCTTCTTCCCACGACTCTGCTGAAGCAGGTTCCTGTCCGGCCGGCTGGTCAACTTCTGGACCCTTCTCGCCCTGCGCCGGGGCTGGAGCTTCCGGGGCGATTAAATCTTCTTCCGCCGCCGCTGCTTCCAGCTCCTCCTGAGCTTCTTCCTTGGCATGTTCCTCTTTGACAGATTCTTGTTCGCCGGCCTCCGCAGCCGCCTCAGTGGCAGCCGGCGCGCCGGCTGCGCCCTCGGGGGCTTGCGGCGGTGGCGGCGGTTTTAAAGCTGTGCCTTCGGCAGGTTCATCCTCTTTAATGCCTCCCCCGGCCGTGTCCCCCAACTGGGTTTCTATTTGCCGCCGGGTTTCTGCAATCCTCGATTCCAGGTTTGCCCGGCTGCTTGATGGCGCAGTTGATGGCGTGATGTCAACCGGTCCGGGTTCCCCGGGCGGCAGCGCCCGCCGTCCGCCCCCCATTAACATGTGCCGCAGCTCCCGTCCCGGTCTTGGCGCAAACAGGAGCGCCAGGCCGGCTCCAACTACTCCGCCAAAAATGAATCTGGAAAACCTAGGCATTTGTAATCAGACCTCCGTTTTTAGGTAGGAACCATCTTATTACCTGTTTCGGTAAAAATAAAGAATGGTGAAAAATGACAATCTTTGTTGCTATGTATCCTTTAGCTCTTTAAGTCTCCGCCTCAGCTCTTTCTCAAACCCGCGGGCGGAGGGGCGGTAGTAAGTGCGGTTTTCGATGCCGGGCGGCAGATAATCCTGCTTGACATGGCCGCCGAGATAGTTGTGCGGATATTTATAACCGGTGCCGTGTCCCAGTTTTTTGGCTCCCGGGTAATGGGCGTCACGCAGGTGCTTGGGGGGGCGCTTCGTGCCCTGTGCCTGCACGTCTGCCATTGCGGCGCCAATCGCCCTGGTGGAGGAGTTGCTTTTCGGCGCCAAAGCAAGGTAGGTGGCCCCCTGGGCCAGGTTGAGCTGGCATTCGGGCAGCCCCACGAACTCGACCGCCCGCGATACCGCAGCTGCGACCAGCAGCGCCTGAGGGTCGGCATTGCCGACGTCCTCGGAAGCAAAGATAACCATGCGCCTGGCGATGAATTTTGGGTCCTCCCCGCCGGCCAGCATCACCGCCAGCCAGTAGATAGCGGCGTCGGCGTCGCTGCCGCGCATGCTTTTGATAAAGGCTGAAATTGCGTCATAATGCAGGTCTCCGCCTTTTTGATAAAAGACAGGTTTGTGCCGGATGGCTTCAGTGAGGGTTGCCGGCGGGATGACCCCCTGTTTGCCGGGCGGCAGCAGCGCGGCGGCGGCCTCAAGGATGATCAGCGCCGCCCTTGCGTCGCCGGCGGCTGAGCACACTATCTCGTTTAGTCCCTGGCGGTCCAGCCTGAGGCCTGTTTTCCCCAGTCCGCGGCGGGGATCATTTAGCGCCCGCTCGGTGATTGTCTTGATTGCCGCCGGCCCGAGCGGCAGAAGCTCGAACAGCTCGCAGCGGGAAATGAGCGGCCCGGTCACCTCAAAATACGGATTTTCCGTGGTGGCCCCGATCAGGGTGATGACGCCGTTTTCAACTACCGGCAACAGTGCGTCCTGCTGGGTTTTGCTGAACCGGTGGATCTCGTCGATGAAAAGGATGGTGGCGCGCTGGTGGCGCCGCAGCTCGTCCTCGGCTTCCGCGAATATGCGCCGCAGCTCGGCAACTCCGGAGCTGACCGCACTAACCTGGCGGAAATTGGCCTTGGTGCTTTGGGCAACTATGCGGGCGAGGCTGGTCTTGCCGGTGCCGGGCGGGCCGAAAAAAATCATTGATGGCAGGCGGTCCGCCTCGATCGCCTGCCAAAGCGCGCTCCCCGGCGCCAAAATCTTTTCCTGCCCCAGGAATTCTTTAAGGGTGGCGGGGCGCATGCGGAAAGCCAGCGGCGCCCTCTTTTCAGTAATTTCGTTTGTTTGCAGGTCAAATAGCCTTGGATTACCCATAGCCAGATTTTAGCATGCCTGTCTTGGAATAACCCTCGCCCGGCCGGCGTATTTGTTCTTGCCGTTATTGTTCCGGCAGGCTACAATTTTTCCAGGCTGGCGCGCACGCGCCGAAATCTATGTTGGCTGATCCGTATCTCAAGGAAGGAAACAGTTCAAGTGGGTGACAGTGTCCTGGTGCTAAACGCTACTTACGAGCCGCTTAATGTTTGCACGGCAAAAAGGGCCATCGTGCTGATGCTTAAGCAGAAGGCCGAAGCGCTGGAGACTTCCGGACGGCTTTTCCATTCCACGGCCATGTCCTTTCCTCTTCCCGACGTCATCAGGCTGAATTATTTTGTCAAGGTGCCGCGCGGGGAGGCGCGCAAGGTGTCGCGCCGCGCCGTGCTTGCGCGCGATAATCATTCGTGCCAGTATTGCGGCTCCCGCTCGCATTTGACTATCGATCACGTGATTCCGCGCAGCCGTGGCGGCGCCACAACCTGGGACAATATCGTTACTTCTTGCGCGCCCTGCAACGCCCGCAAGGGAGACCGGCTGCCGCGTGAAGCGGGCATGCATCCGCGCACCAATCCGCGGCCTCCCGATCCATTTGCTTTTATTCACCTGGCTGTTTCCGAGATCCGCCGGTCGTGGCGGCGGTACCTGGAATATGCCGCGGCGTGAGAACTGTTTTTGCAAGGCCGGGACCGGGTGCGGAGCCGGATTGCTTAATAATGAGACTTGATTGATTAATTTCTTGGAAAAGAACGATCGTGGCCGGTTGCCAACCGGAAACATTCATCAGCGGAGAATCCGGTGAAGGCTGTCATCCTTGTTGGCGGGCAGGGGACGCGCCTGCGCCCCTTGACGTTGTGCGTGCCGAAGCCAATGGTGCCTCTGGCGAACAAGCCGTTTGTCTCCTACGTGCTTGAGCACCTGCAGCAGAACGGCATTGATGAAGTCATTTTTTCCATGGGGTATCTTCCCGATGGCATCAAGTCATATTTTGGCGACGGCTCCAGCCTTGGGATCAAGTTGATATATGCCGTCGAAGACCATCCGCTGGGCACGGCCGGGGCAGTCAAGAATGTTGAGAAGTATATTCAGGACGGCGACTTCCTGGTGCTGAACGGCGATATTCTCACCGATCTCGACCTGCGGGCATTGATGGAGTTTCA
This sequence comes from Actinomycetes bacterium, assembly GCA_021790115.1. Classification (GTDB taxonomy): domain Bacteria; phylum Actinomycetota; class Thermoleophilia; order BMS3ABIN01; family BMS3ABIN01; genus JACWAD01. The sequence goes on from JAJYIM010000029.1 coordinate 12,642, forward strand.
CCGGGAGAAAAACGCCAGCGGCACCATTGCCCTCACGCCCGTGGACGATCCAACCGCGTATGGCCTGGTGCGCACCGGCGCAGAAGGCGAGGTGCTGGGATTTTTGGAAAAGCCGAGCTGGGACCAGATTGACACGAACCTGATAAATGCCGGCACGTACGTGCTTCAGGCAGAAGTGCTGGACATGATTCCCGCCGGCGTTGAATACTCGTTCGAGCGGGGCGTCTTTCCCAGGCTGGTTGGCAAGGACCTTTACGGGTTTGGCAGCAACGCTTACTGGATGGATATTGGCACGCCGGAAAAGTACCTGCAGGCTCATTATGACATCCTGGAAAAAAACGTCAGCACAGCCGTTTCCCTTTGCCTTGACGAAGATTTTGTCTGCGTGGAGGAGGAGGCGCGCCTGGAAGCAGGCGCCAAGCTGGTGCCCCCTGTGATGATTGGCGGCGGCTCTGTCATTAAGGCCGGCGCCCGCGTGGGCAGGATGGCCGTGATCGGTCCCGGTTGCGTTGTGGGGAGCGGCAGTGTCGTGGAAGAGTCGGTCATCCAGGCGGACTCGACGCTGGAAGAAAATGTGACTGTCAGGCGCAGTATCGTCGCCCGGGGCGCACGCATCGGGCCTGGGGCCGTGGTGAGAGCCGGAGCCGTCGTGGGTGAAGAAGCCACAATCGAAGGAGACAACGTCCTGGCCAACAATATCCGCGTTTATCCGGGCACGGTGATTAAGGCGGGAACGATTAAGTTTTAGAACTTATTGCTGCGGCCGGCCTTTTCGCTCGACCTCGCTACGAACAACCTACTGAGATAAGTTTCTGAACGCGGTTCTTAGCTGCGCCCAATCCCCTCGTACGTGAACCCGGCTGCTTTTACTTCAGCAGGGTCGAGGAAGTTGCGTCCGTCAATGATGAGGTGCTGGTGCATCCTTTGCTTCATTTCCGCCAGGGGCAGGTGGGCAAACTCATCCCATTCAGTCACCAGGACTACGGCATCGCTGTCCTCGACTGCCGAGAGCGTGTCGTCGCAAAGCAGCACTCCCCGCACGGCCCTGGCTGCGTCTGGAATAGCGACCGGGTCATAGGCCTTGACATAGGCGCCCTCTCCGAGGAGCCGGGAAGCAAGCACGATCGAGGAAGCCTCCCGGAGGTCGTTCGTATTGGGCTTAAAAGCAAGGCCCAGCAGAGTTATCGTCTTGTCGGTCAACGTGCCCAGGTACTTTTTAAGCTTGTTGACAACGCGCCGTTTCTGTAGCTCATTGACTTCAATTACTGCAGTAAGCAGTTGAAAATGATAGCCGGAATTGCCGGCGATCTGTTTTAGCGCCGTTACGTCTTTCGGGAAACAGGAGCCGCTAAAGCCGATGCCCGCCTTAAGGAAGTGGCTGCCGATTCGCTTGTCATATCCCATGCCTTTGGCAACCTCGGTAACATCGGCGCCAATTTCTTCACAGACATTGGCAATCTCGTTAATAAACGAGATCTTGGTTGCCAGGAAGGCATTGGATGCGTACTTGATCATCTCCGCGGTGGGGATGCTTGTTTCAAGCACGGGCGCGCGCATATGCTGGTAAAGCGCCGCCACCTTTTGCCCGGCTGCCGCCTCCCGGGACCCAATCACAATGCGGTCAGGGTTTAAAAAGTCGCTAATTGCCGACCCCTCCCGGAGGAACTCGGGGTTGGAGACGTAATCGATGTTATTGATTTCCTGGCGGGCCAGCTCGATGCTGATCTTCATGCCCGTGCCGACAGGCACGGTGCTCTTCATCACCAGAATATGGCGGTTGGAAGAGAGGCCCGGCAGCGCGGAGACAACGGCGAACACGCGGCTCAGATCGGCGTCGCCTGTGAAGGTAGGCGGCGTATCAACGGCGGTAAAAACAATCTCGCACCGGCTGAATACGTCTTCCAGGGCGGTTGTGAAGGTCATCCGTCCCTTGTTTTTGCCGATCAGCTCGGCCAGCCCGGGCTCGTAGATGGGAACACCGCCCTGCCGCAGCAGATCGATCTTTTCTGCGTCAATATCCATGCAGACAACATTGTTGCCCAGCTCCGCCAGGCACGTTGCCGTCACGAGGCCGACGTAGCCGATGCCGATAATGCCGATACTGTCACCGGCTTTGCTCATGCGAAAACGCCTGGGCGTTGTGCTTCTTTTTTTTTGCACATGGTCAAATATCACAGCGGGAAATGTTGGTCTGCCTGGTAAATAAGTTGCTGCCGGGACGGGCGGCAGGCATCAATGGGGCTCATAGGGGTTTAAAAGAAGTAGCCAGCTGGACCATGGTTTCCTCATCCAGTGAGCCTTGCAGAGAATTTGTGATCCAGCAGACAACGTCGCCATCCTGCCAGGCCAGGTACCTGAGCTGGCCGCCCTCGTAATAAAACCTGTAGGTTTTGCCGCCAACCTGCTTCTGCACGCTGGGAGCCTGAAGCAACGGCGCGTCGGTGAAGGTAGTCTCCATTATCCCCCAGTAGTTGCCCGCCTGATCCTGGCCAACTACTTTCAGCGCCGGTTTGGGGCCGCCATCGGTATCGATATTATACGTGCGAAAGCCCGCGTCGGCATAGTTGAATTCCTTGGGAAAACTCGCTGGTTTCTCAACTTTAAATGGAAGCTGGAGCGAGGCTGCCTCCCAGTCCCGCTCTCCGGCCTGGGAATTTTGCTCGAAGTGAAGCGAGCTCTTCACTGCCGGCTGCTGCTGGCTGAGAGCCCCGGTAAAACCGGTGCCGACAACGACCAATAGCTGCGCGCTGGACAGTCCGGCCGGCATCGGCTCCACCTTGCAGGGCTTTAGCAGCGTCGCCAGCTCGCTTGCCGCCGCGTCTTGACCGTTTTGGAAGAATATCTCATTGTCAGCGTAGCTGTTATTTGCGTCGCCGCCAACACTGACATTGGCGCAGCCCTTTTGTTTTAACAGTCCCGCCGCCAGGGCCGCTGAGCCGGCTTCTCCGTTGCCGTTCATTACTTCAATGGAAAGCTTCTTCGTGCTGTCGGAAGGGATCTGGGGCGGCGGCGAGCCGGGAACCACAGGCTGAGGCGTTTCGAAGCTCGGGGACTCAAACTGGCTCAGTGCTCCGGGAAGAGCGGCCTTGTCCAGCAGCACCGTGTCCGGGGTTGTCTTTACGGGCACTTGTGCCTGAAAGATATGGCTCTTATTGAGATCCAGTAAGAATTTTGCCAGTGAAAGGACTTCGCCGCTGCCGATGTCCGAGGTTGTATTGCTGGCGAACGCGTCTGTAATATCGGGGATCTTGGTGATATTGCCCCATTTCAACGATTGCGACTTGGCGTCCTGGATGAAGAATTGCTGGCGCTTGATGCGGATGAAATCGCTGTCGGTATGGCGAAAACGCACATAGGCAAGCGCGTCATGGCCGTTCAGTTTCTGGTAACCGGGATAAATATTGATCGGATCGTAGGTCTGCCCGGGCGCGGCATTGCTGTTGTCATTGAAATAACGGTGGTCAACATCGACATATATGCCTCCCAGAGCGTCAACCGCCTTGGAAAACCCATTAAAATTGATCACCACGAAATGATGGATGGGCTCACCGGTGAGCTTTTTCACCGTCTGTATCGCCAGGGGAACGCCGCCCCAGGAGTAGGCTGCATTGATCTTGTCCTGGCCATGACCGGGAATATTAACAATTAGATCGCGCGGGATTGAGAGAATCGACAGGCAATCGCCCTGCGGGTTTACCCTGATCAGCATCATTGTGTCAGAGCGGTGGCTGCTGCTGTCCGGGTCCTGGTCGGCTCCCATGACGAGAATGTTTTCCGGCTGATTGGGAGCGGGAATGTCAAGCGTCTGCTTGGCCCCGACGATGACGTTGGTGTTTTCGTTAATCTTGCCTAATGTGTGATAGACGAAAATAAAGCCGGCTAGACCGATAACGATAATGGTCGCAAGGAGGGAAAGGATTGTCCACTTGATAATCCTCTTCCGCAGCGCCGGCTTCTTGTAATGCCTCCCGCGATTAAATATTCTCATTATTATTCTCAACTTTCCTGCTTAGAGCCTATCCCAGTAGGCTTATTCTGCTGCGGCCGGCTGCATAGGCTTCAGGCTGCGTCTCCGAAATGAACAACCTGTTGAAACAGGCCCTTACAAAAACAGCCTCCAGGAGGCGAAAACATTATACTGCGCCGCTTTGAGCGCAGGCAAGCCGCTATGGTTTGCTGTCAGGCCCGAATGACCGTCCGGTAAATTCGTTCGTAGCCATCGGCAGCTTTGGCAACGCTGAACTTGTCGCGCACATAGCGGCGGCAGGCCTGAGCTTCAATTTCATCAACTCTTCCCAGTCTGTCAATCATTTCTTCAACGTCACGGACGACAAAACCGGTGACGCCGTCGGACACTACCTCGGGCACCGACCCTTCCGGGAAGGCCAGCACCGGCGTGCCGCAGGCCATCGCTTCGATCATTACAAGCCCGAAAGGCTCCGGCCACTGGATCGGGAACAAGAAAGCCCTGGCTTTGGAAAACAGGTTCCATTTCTCCGTCAGGCTCACTTCTCCTACGAACCGGATCTGGTCGCCATCGACCTGTGGCCTGATTACCGTTTCATAATAATCGCGGTACACCTGCTGCACAGCGCCGGCTATCACCAGCCGGTTGCCGGTCCGCTTGGCCACCTCGATTGCGGTGTGAAATCCCTTTTCTGCGCAAAGGCGGCCAAAAGCCAGCAGGTAGTCTTCCTTCTCGCCCCGGTCCCTGAAGGGCCAGTCGCTAATGTCGATGGGGTTATAAACGGTTCCCGCGTACTGGAGGTTGGGGCAGCAACTGCGCTGATACTCGCTGATGGCGACAAAATGGGCCGAGTCACGGAATGTTTCATAAAAGGAGCAGATGTCGCCGCTAAAGGGACCGTGCAGCGTGTGCACCACAGGGGTGTTGATCAGGGAAGCAAACGGCACGGCGGCAAAGCCTGAATGGTCATGGATGACATCGAAGTTGCCCGCTTGCTGGAAGCAGGCGGCAACCTCTTTGACCTCGTACATCGTTTGTCCTATCCTGTCAGGCATCTCCCCGGGAAAGGCCGCCACGAGCTTTGCCCGGGTGAGGGAGTTGCCTGCGGCAAAAAGCGTGACATCATGGCTCCGCTCCACCAGCGCATCCGTAAGATAATGAACCACCCACTCAATGCCGCCGTAGCCGGCGGGCGGTATCTTGATCCAGGGCGGAGCCAGTATCGCTATCTTCACAGAGCCTCTTTGGCCAGTACAATCAGTTTGATAAAAGTAGTTCCCCCCGGGGCCATCATTTCAATCCTGCCCGGGCGATGGCTTTATCGACCCTGCTGGTGAGAAATTCGATGATTTGCGCCGCAGACTCTCCGGATATTGAAGCCCCGGCCGCCTGCGGATGCCCGCCGCCCCCCTTGGCTTTGGCAATTTTTTGAACATTGATAGCGTCAGAGGAAGACCGGAGGCTGAGCCGGCAGGATGGCGTTTCTGCTTCTTCCTGCTCTGGTTTCGAATAAACAAGCGCCGCCACCATCACCCCTTCGATCGCGCGCAGGCTGTCCACAAGGCCCTCGGTGGAATTGTCGCTGGTGCCTGTCTGGCGGAAGTCTTCCGCCTCCAGGACAGACACTGCCAGCCGGCCGCCGCATTCAAGTTTGAGATGATCGAACATGCGGCAGAAAAGGCGCGTCTTTGCCAGCGGCACAGTTTCGTAAATGTGGCGGAACACTTCCGTATGGCGGGCGCCGCGGCCGATCAGATCTGCGGCGATGCGGAAAGTGGATGGAGAAGCCGAAGCATACTGAAAGCGCCCGCTGTCTACCAGAATGCCGGTGTAGAGCGCCTCGGCAATCTCGGCAGTGATCTCGGCGCCCATTTTTTGCAGGATAAAAAACAGGATTTCAGCGGTGGAGCTGGCCTGGCTGATGACGAGGTTGACTTCGCCAAAACGGGTGTTGTCGGCGTGATGGTCAATATTGATGATCCGCGGCGCCGCCTTCACAAGCTCGTCATTGCCGATGCGCTCGGCGCTGCCGCAGTCAACCGCAACGAGCGTGCGGAACGGGTAGTCATCGGGAAGCCCGCCCTTGATTATCTCCCTTAGGCTCCTGAGAAAGCGCCATTCCGGGGCTACAGGCTCTGTCTGGGCCAGGTACATGACGCTGTCGGCGCCAAGCCCGGTGAGCGCCCGGTGGAGGGCGATAACGGAACCAAGCGCATCGCCATCCGGATTGACATGGCAGGTGATCAGGACCCTGGTTTCAGCCTTGAGGGCATCGGATACGGCTTTTAAAGCCTGATCAACGGAATTGACGGCGGACACGTTACCGCAATCGCATCAACTGCGGGCCTCGCCTGGGTTGTTGACCGGCTTCAGCGGGCTGACCGCCTTGAGAGGTTTGAGATAATTTCGCGCATCGGCAAACTCGCGGGCCGATTTCAAAATCCGCCGCAAGTGGCTGAAGGTCAACCTCCGCGTGGCCAGGCCCGCGATCAGGGGAACGGCCCGCTGCACGAGGACGCCCGAGTTTACATAAGCTGCCCGGTAGAGGTCGGCAAATTCCTTGTAGAATTCGGCGGGATCGAGCCTGGTGGGCACCACCGAGTGGAGAAAGTCGTAAAGCTCGTAGTTCTTGTTGACTATCTTGCTCTCGATTTCCCGGAAGAGGTCTGTCCCCGGCAGGGGCGTCAGCACCGAAAACTGCGGCACGTTAATGCCGTGGGAGGACACATACCTGCGCAGGCGCTCGAACTCCCGGTGGCCATAATCCGGATTGATGATAAAGGCGCCGGTAACCGAGATGCCATGCTTGTGGATGATCTTAAGCGCCGCCTCGTTGGTTTCGACGCTGTTTCGTTTGTTAACCGCCTTCAGTTCTTCCTGATCGATGCTCTCAAAACCGATGAAAATATGCGACAGGCCGATTTCGCACCACTTGGCGATAATCTCGGGATGCTTGACAATGGTGTCGCTGCGTGCCTGAAAGGAGTAACGCTTCCGGATGCGGCGCGCCTTGAGCAGGTCGGCGATCGCATCAGCCCTTTTGACATTAAGCAGGAAGTTGTCATCAGTGATGAGAACGAACTTTTCTTTTAGCAGCGCCAGCTCCGCAACTACTCTTTCCGGGCTCTTGGTGCGGCAGCGGCCCTCGAAGAAGGCCCAGACGCTGCAGAAGTTGCAGCGGTACGGGCAGCCGCGGGCGGTCTCAATCGTCGCCAGCGGTTTCCAGAAATTAAAGAAGTAGCGGTGGCGGCGGTCCTGTGGCAGCAGGTCGCGCGACGGCATCGGCAGGTCGTCCATTTTGACCACCGGCGGCCGCCGCTCGGTTAGATGTTGTCCCGCCGGGGTGTTGATTGCCAGGCCACGGACCTGTTTTAAGTCGGCGCCGTCCCGGACCGCGTTCACCAGCTCGCTGCAGCCGAACTCGCCCTCGCCGATGACGACGCAGTCGATGGCGGGATTGCTGAAATCAGAGGGGTTCAAAGAGGCGTGCAGCCCGCCCACGAAGACGAACGGGGCCCCGTTCGTCTTTGCTTTTTCAGCGATCTTCTGGCTACGGTATACGTCTATGGTAAAAGAGCAACTGATGCCGACGGCATCAGGTTTGAACGACCGGAGCGCTCTCACAAAGTCATCATCGATGCGCATGTCATGGATGCGGACCTCATGCTCGTCTCTCAAGGCGCCGGCAATCATCTCCAGCCCCAGGGGTTCCACGAGCGCCACCTTGGTAAAGCCGGGCTTTCCGAACTGTGGAGGTTGTACAAGAAGAACTTTCATTACATAAAATTCGCTGCTCCTATTGAAATGCATCCTAGTTCATCGCACCGGAAGATGCAATCAGAAAGCGGATTTTGGACGTTGGACATTGTATTTTGGACAACCAAAACATTTTTCGGCGCCCGCCAGAGAATTGAAATCCGTTCCGATTATAAGGTTATATCCAAAATCCAGCGTCTTAAGTCCAACACCCCGTTTTATTGGCGCCCCGAGAAGGAATCGAACCTTCGGCCTACCGCTTAGGAGGCGGTCGCTCTATCCCCTGAGCTATCGGGGCACGGATTTTGGAACACTGAAACTAAAAATCTGTCACCAGTGACTCGTGCAAAAGCAAGATGCTTATCGTGTGCCCAATATTTAAACCCAGCTTCCTATGCAATGGTTTTTATTCAAAGTCCAAAATCCATCATCCAATAGCTGCTGTTAGTATTTCTTCCACCATCTCATTAAAGCCCAGGCCCGCCGCCTGGGCGGCCATTGGCAAGAGGCTTGTTTCTGTAAAGCCGGGGATAGTGTTGATTTCCAGGCACCAGAGGCCGCCGTTTTCGTCCAGGATCAGGTCCACCCGGCCAAAGCCGGCGCATTGGAGGGAGTTAAACGCTTTTAATGAGACTTCCACAGCCTTGGTGGCCACGTCCTCAGGAATCTCAGCCGGAACAATGTAATCAGCCTTTCCCATCGTATAGCGTGACTCGAAATCGAAAAACTCGGTCTTGGGAATGGCCTCGACGATCGGCAGCGCCCGCGGCTGGCGGCCGATGATGCTGACCGCCAGCTCCCGGCCCTTGACATATTTCTCCAGCAGCACCTTGTTATCAAAGCTGAATGCCGATATCAGCGCCGCCGGCAGCTCCTCTACCGTATGCGCAAAGCGGACGCCAAGGGCCGATCCCTGCCCGGAGGGCTTGACAACGATTGGTAGCCTCAGCTCACTGGCAATAATTGGCATGGTATCAACGGCGCCCAGCTCCTGGAAGGCGTCCCGGTTGAAGGCGTAGAAACGCGGCGTCGGTATCTTGTCAGCAACAAAAATATGCTTGGAAAGCACCTTGTCCATGCAGCGGATGGATGGCAGCACATTCGATCCCGTGTAGGGAATGCCGAGAATGTCAAGCAGTTCCTGCACGGTGCCGTCCTCCCCGCTTTTGCCGTGCATGGCGATGAAAGCGGCATCGGGCTTCATCTCTTTGAGCTTTTTCACCAGCCGCGCGTCGACATCGATGCCTCCCACGTGGTAGCCCAGTTCCGTGAGCGCCTTTTCCACCCTGGCGCCGGATTTAAGGGAAATGTTACGCTCCAGTGAGCGCCCGCCTTTTAAAACCGCAACTTTTTGTTTGCTCATTTTTTCCCTCCGTGGTTTGAGCAAATCCCCTGCTTCTGTCATATCATAAACGGCTAACCCCGCAAGTCTTGGCGGTCTCGCGTCAGGCCGAAAGCCTGCCACCTGCCGGGGCTAACTTTCTTTGCCGCCCCGCAAGGCCTCGTACAGGCCCATCTGCTCCTTGATAACCTTTCCCAGCCGCTTGATGCCCTCCTCGATCTTGTCCTCCGGGACGCCGCAGAATGCCAGCCGCATGTGATTGGCGCCGCTCTTGCCGTCGGCCCAGGCTCCCGATCCCGGCACAAAGGCAACCAGTTCTTCCTCCAGGGCCAGCGCCAGCAGATCGGCGCTGTTAATGTATTCAGGCAGGGTCGCCCAGATAAAAAAACCGCCTTGCGGGAGCGTCCAGCTTGCCTCCTCGGGGAAGTATTCTTTCAGCGCCGCCAGCATAACATCCCGGCGGGCGCGGTAGATATCGATAACCCTGCTGACGTAATCCTGCCAGCGGGCCTCCTTGAAATACCGGTTGACCAGCATCTGGGCCAGGGTTGACGGGCAGAGGTCAGCCGCCTGCTTGCCCAGGTTAAATTTCGCCAGCAGCGGCGCCGGGGCGGCAACCCAGCCAAGCCTGATCCCGGGCGACAGGATTTTGGAGAATGTGCTTAGATAGATGACATTGTCATCGTCGTCCAGTGAGTAAAGCGTTGGCAGCGGCTCTCCCTCAAAACGAAGCTGTCCATAGGGGTTGTCCTCCAGAATGATAAGCCGGTGCTCTTTTGCCAGAGCCACCAGCTCGTGGCGGCGATGCAGGCTTAAGGAAACGCCGCCCGGGTTGTGAAAATTGGGGATGACATAGATGAATTTAGGCTTTGCGCCATTTTTTGCCAGTTTCTCCACTTCTTTCCTGGCCAGGTCAACGCGCAGGCCATCGGCGTCCAGCGGAACCTGGCAGACATTGGCCTGGAAGTTTGTGAATGATGGAATTGCGCCCGGGTAAGTGGGAGCTTCGGCGATGATGGTGTCGCCGGGGTCAATCAGCAGCCGCGCCGACAAGTCTATCCCCTGCTGGGCGCCGGTTGTGACAATTAGGTTGCCAATGTCAACATGAGTGCCCTCGGCAGCCATCACTTTGGTGATATTTTCCTTGGTTTCATCAAAGCCCTCGGTGGGGCCGTACTGGAGCGCCGCCGCCGAGTCATGCATTGAGATGTCATGCATGATCTTTGCCAGTATTTTGCGCGAGAAGCTCTCTGTGTTCGGCATGCCGCCCGCCAGCGAGATAACCTCCGGCCGGGCCACCACCGCCATCAGGTCGCGCATTACCGACGATCGCATCTCGCCTGAGCGTTTGGCATAAAATTCTTCATATTTGTCAAAATCGATCTTGGCCATTGCCTCTGATTCTAGTCTGGCCAGTTTCTTTAAGCAACAGGCCGGGAATGGTAGAATGCGGACTTGTCCAGGGGTGAAACAGGCTGACCGGGAGGTTGAAGATGGCAATTACATGGGCGATCGGGGCGGGGGCAGGGCTGGCTATTATGGCCGGCTTGCGCTCGTTTGTCCTGCTGGCAGTCTACATGCTTTTTGCCCGGCTCGGCTGGGTCTGGGGCTTTTCGTTTCAGGACACGCCGATGGATTTCCTGCTGTCCAACGCCGCCGCGGTCGTGCTGCTGCTGGCGGTCGCGCTGGAAATCTTCATCACGCGGCTGCCGGCGATGGCCAGGATCGACCTTGTTCTGCGGCTGCCGGTGGCGGTACTGGTGGGAGCGCTGGTGACGGCCGGTGCGCTCGCCGGCGCGACCTCTTCCAGCCTCTACCTGGTGGGCCTGCCCGTGGGCGCCCTGCTGGCGCTGCTCGGGGTTTATGTTTATCAGGGCCTGGTTCTTACCGGGGGCGGACGGGACCCGGGGCCGGCGCTGGACGTCGCTCTGATTATTGTTTCGGCCGTGACGATGCTGGCGCCGCCGGTTGGTTATG
>JAJYIM010000030.1 GCA_021790115.1 Actinomycetes bacterium
CTGAAATTGTCATCCCGAGGAGCCTTCGGCGACGAGGGATCTGCTTTAAACACAGATTCCTCGGGAACTTCGTCCCCTCGGAATGACAGGTATTTATTGCTTCCTGAGTTAATAGGATGAGCAGTAAAAATAATCGCTTTGCGTGCGGGAAAATGGCTAGATGAGAGCTTTTGTTTTCTCGTTCCAGGCGGCGGCCAGATAATATAAAAGCATAATCATGACAACAAGCGCAACGGACCAAGAATAAGATATGTAGTTAGGCAGAAATACAGGGCTGCCCATCAGTGAAGCCAGCCCGGGGTGAGAGTTAAATACCGCCTGCAGGAGCGAGTTTGAAAAAGCCATGCAGGCCAGCGCGATCATGACCTTGACGCTGCCCTCCGCCGCCCGCCAGCAGACGCCGCTGGCGCAGCCGCCGGCAAAAGGCATGCCGAAGCCAAAAATGACGCCGCCGATAAAGCTGCCGGCCCAGAAGGTCGGCTGGACGTAAACGCCGGCAGGCCTTAGCCCGCTTGACTTGAGCACGGCAAAGCCGATTACGCTGACGATCACCGCAATAGCCATGCCCTTGGCCTGGGCGCCGTTTCCGGAGATGAAAGGCTCCCGGAAAGCCTGCAGAAAAGCAAAACGGCTGCGATGCAGAATAATACCAAATACAAGCCCAGCCATTAAAATACCGTCTACCTGAATATAGTTGAACCCGGAGCGGTGGTCGATTCCCCGGTTGCGGTACAGGTAAACCGCCAGCAGCGCCGCCGCCAGCGCTAGGGCGCCAAGCCAGGGTTGATGCTTTTTCCAGTCGCCGGCGCCATTTTTCCGGCGCCGGGGCCGGCCTTCCCCACGTTTATAGCGAAAATGCTCAAGCTCCCAGTACAGGTAATGCACTTCCAAAAAGACGCCGATGATCAGACCGGCCATCATTGCCAGCCCGCCCAGCGACAAGGCGCTGGTGGCGCTGAAGAAACCGCCCACGTTGCAGCCGGCCGCCATGGTGGCGCCCACGCCCATCAGGACACCGCCGATTGCCGACCTGGCCATTTCAAACGGCGGCGGAATCTTGATCGCAAACTGCCTGGACATCAAGGCGGATGCAAATGCGCCCCAGATCAAGGCAAAAGTGAGGACAGAGCCGGTGCTGATGAGCGGATTTTGAGGGTGAGAGCCGTACAATCCTGCTTCATAAAATAACCAATCTGCCCACTCTCTCGGTCCGGCGATAACTCCCAGCGGCCGCGCCCAGGCAAATATAATGATGCTCAACAGGCCGATTAACAGGCCGCCAAGCCAAACCGGCCAGCTTTTGAAGAAAACCTTTTCGTAAGCTTCTCTGAAAATCAGGGAAAGCGCGCCCGGCTCCTCGATTCCGCCCGCCGGGGCTGTTTCAACCGGCTCCCGCATAACGCTCCGTAGTTGTAGTTAGTTTGAAGTTCCGAAAAATTATAGCTATTATTTTCTATTTGTCAAGTATTATTTGTTTCGGGTTTCGGGTTTAGATCACCATCCACCATCCATCATCTGCTATCCACCATCCGCTTTATGCCCGCCCAGCTTGACCATTGCCTGGGCTGTCATCACCAGCACCGCCCAAAGGGCGTCAATACTCAGATGGCTGACTGCCGTTTCTTCAAGCAGCATCTGCGCCCGCGGCGCAAATTCCAGATCTCCGGTCCACAGAATAACTGTGACAATCACTTTTGGAAAAACGGGAATGGCGATGGCGGCGTCGCCGCCGGCAGCGGTGCGCCCAGCCAGTTTTGCTCCCGCTTCCATGAATTTTTCCGGGTCGGAGCCAAAGTTATGGGCGATGACTTCATTTGGTATTTCGTGAGGCCCCCGAAAGAAAGCGGCGCCGCCCGGGAGCGAGCCTGGGGAAATCATTCTTCCGGAAGGCTCAGGGAGGGCGCAGCTTGCCAGGTAAAGCGGCGCCAGCAAATTCAGGTGCGTCACATCATCAAGATGAAATTGATGCAGGCCGATCTCCCTGATTTTGCGGGAATCCGGATCAACCAGGAAAGCCTGCCCGAAAACAGGCAGCACGAATACCGCATCATCTTCCCAGTATTCAGCGCCGGCACAGGCGGCCACTTCCTCAGGGTCTCGCCCCTCCAGTTTCTCCCATGCCTTAAGCTCTCCGGCAAGCATGGCCAGCTGCAAACCTCCCTGCCTTGAGTAATGCTGTCAAAGACCGCTATTATCATGGAATCAGCAGCTTATTTCAAGCTGACACAATGGATGAAGTTGCAATAACAAAAGATTTGCGCAAGGCCTTTCGCTCCAGAAATGGCCGCCGGCTCAAATTCTGATCGAGGCCATAATGAAGATGATGGCCAACTGAAGGACTCCCTGGACGCCGCCCAGGCGGGCATTGCGCATTCCCAGCTTCGATATCCTGTCGGTGCCCGGCTTATCACTAAGCAGTTGGCGGAAAATCTGGATCTCGTTTGGCAACAGGATTCCAAATCCCTGAATCGTCAGGATTCCGGTAATGGCAAAGGCGGCTATAAGAGCCTATTTCGATAGGCATATTCTGCTGCGGCCGGCTGCAAAGACCATGGGCTGCGTCCTCGGAGCAAAAAGTCCTCGACGTACCGTACAGGTACGACTGCGGGCTTTTTACTCCTGCGTCCTTGCCCATCGCCTTTTCGCTCGACCTCGCAACGAATTACCTATCGAAATAGGCTCTAAACAGCGGACTGGTCAGAGAATAGCCGAGATGCGGCGCGAGCTTAATGCCAGCAGTTACCGTCACGCCTACCAGGACTGGCATCAGGATGTCATTTTCGGCATCAGGCGCGTAAAGACGGCCACCCGGTTCTGCGGCTCCATCCCGCCCATAACCGGCCCAAGAACAAACCCCATAAACAAATCAATACCGGTCCAGGCGGCGCCGGTAATAATATGAACGTAGTTGAGGTTAACCAGGGGCCCGAACAGATAAGCGTAGAGAAAAGCGCCAATCGGAACAATTACAACCACCAGGACAAAGACGGGGTTGGCCATGCGGATAATCCGTTTTAGCGTTGCCAATGCCTTCCTCCAAATCATAAAGACCCGCTTATTGGCAGACCTCGAAACTGTCTCAAAAGGCATTTTCTGCTGCGAACAGCCGTTTGAGACAGATTCTCAGAATTGTTATGCTACCACTTAAGTTAGATAGGTTCAAATACTGACGGGTATTCTACGCCCTCAAACCAAAAGCAAGTTGCATTTGCAACATGCTTTGTTGCGAATCAAGATTTTCTTGACTATAATTTATTGGTTTAAATAAAGGCACGGCGCTTGACGGCAGCCCCGGGTTGCCGCCGCTTCATATTTTAGATTGCCTTTCCAGGTGCTTTCTTCTTTTTTCCCCTTCTCTAAATCCAGAGCTGGGCTGCGCGTGGAAAAGCGCTGTTGTGGGCGCCGTGGGCGGGAGCTGCTGCTTAGAATCTATCTCAAAAAGCATATTCTGTTGCGAACAGCCTTTTTTGAGATAGATTCTTAATGTCAGCGCCTGCCGGTCATGAAAGCTAGCTGAAGGCCCCAGCAGGCCGGAAGGGAAGTATGCGTTATGCTTTTGCACTCGTGGTCGCCGTCGCAATGTTTGGCGTCAGCGCCGCCAATTTTGGCGCCCAGGCGCGCCCGTTGGCAGCCCAGGACGTGGTCGTTGGCCGGCCAGTCTTAGCAAAAATGGAAAGACAACGCGTGGTAGCAGTGTGGAAACAGCTATTGGCCGTATATTCAGCCGAAGTCAGTCAGGTCAGGAGCCGGCAGCAGCAACAGCGTGAAAATCAGGAGGCACTGGCAGAATACGGGCGGTGGGGACCAGATCTTATGGAAGCTGCGCATAAATACGGTCAAGACCCCGCCTCTCTTTACCGTGTAATGATCTGTGAAAGCAAGGGCGACCCGAGCGCCGATAACGGCGTTTGCAAGGGCCTCTTCCAGTTTAACCCCGCCACTTGGGCCGGCACGCCCTACGGCAGCCAGAGCATTTTCGATGGCCATGCGCAGATAATGGCAGCCGCTTGGATGTTTTCCCAGGGCCGCAAGAGCGAATGGACTTGCCAATAGTTCTGCCTGCATGCTTTCAAGACGCTGGAGGCGCTCCGTGGTGGGCGCCTTTTTTGTTCAGAAACAGTGCGCCGCCCGGCAGCTGGCAATCAACCCTTCCCGCGCGGCTGCGCCAATGCCTCACTGGGGCTCTGTTGCTATAATGTCGCTGACCATGGACAGATACAATCCCGCCGAAATAGAAGCCAAGTGGCAGCAGATCTGGAAGGAGCAGGAATCATTCACGGTGCCCAATCCTGATGATAGAGGAGAAGCCGCACCCGCCGCCAAGAGCTACGTGCTCGAGATGCTGCCATATCCCTCCGGCACGCTGCACATGGGCCACGTGAAGAATTACACCATGGGGGACGTTCTGGCCCGTTTCAGGATGCGCAACGGCCTGACTGTTTTTCACCCGATGGGATATGACGCTTTTGGACTGCCGGCCGAGAATGCAGCCATCAAAACCGGCGCCCATCCGGAAGAACTCACCAGGATTAACACCACAAACATCAACCAGCAGCTCCACCGGCTGGGAGTCTCGATTGACTGGAGCCGGGAGCTGGCTACCTGCGACCCCGAGTACTATAAATGGACACAGTATTTCTTTCTTAAACTGTTTGAGCAAAAACTGGCCTACAGAAAAGAGGCTGCCGTCAATTGGTGTCCCTCCTGCGCGACTGTTCTTGCCAATGAGCAGGTAATTCAGGGCGGCTGCGAGCGCTGCTCCACTGCGGTCGAGCCCCGCAGCCTGGCGCAATGGTTCTTTAAGATCACAGCTTATGCCGAGCGGCTGCTTCAGGATTTCAAGTTGCTGAAGTCGTGGCCGGAGCGGGTGATCACCATGCAGCGCAACTGGATTGGCAGGAGCGAGGGAGCGGAAGTTGTTTTTCGGGTGGAGGAGCTGGACCTGGACATTCCCGTGTTTACGACCCGCCCGGACACACTCTTTGGCGCCACCTTTTTCCTGCTGGCTCCTGAGCACGAGCTTGTCCAGGCGCTCGTGGACGGCACCGAATTTGAAAATCCGGTCCGCGATTATGTCGCCTCGGCGCGGATGAAGCCGGTTTTGGACCGCTCCGCGCCGGACAGGGAAAAGACAGGCGAGTTTACAGGACGTTATGTCATTAATCCGGTCAATAATGAGCGGATCCCGATTTACATCAGTGACTATGTGCTAATGGAGTATGGCACCGGCGCCATTATGGCCGTCCCTGCCCACGACCAGCGCGATTTTGAGTTTGCGCGCAACTTTGACATCGAAGTGCGGCCGGTTGTCGCTGCCGGCGGCCAGGCGGAAGCAGGCGGCGAAACCATGGCGGCTGCTTTTGAGGAAGACGGGATCATGATTAACTCAGGCCATTTTGACGGCATGCCCAACCGCGAGGCCGGCCGGGCAATCACCGAATGGCTAAACAGCGAGCACCTCGGCAGGGTCGCAGTCAGCTACCGGCTGCGCGACTGGCTGGTAAGCCGGCAGCGTTACTGGGGCGCCCCTATTCCCATTATTTACTGCGACAACTGCGGCGCTGTACCAGTTCCCGAAGACGATCTGCCTGTTCTGCTGCCGAAAGTAAATGACTACGCCCCCAAGGGCCGGTCTCCCATTGCCGCTAACGAAGAATTTGTCAACACCACCTGTCCCGCTTGCGGCGGGGCCGCCAGCCGCGAGACCGACACGATGGATACCTTTGTTGATTCATCGTGGTACTTCCTCCGCTACACAGATCCACATAATGACAAGGAGCCTTTTAACAAACGGATAGCAAATTACTGGATGCCGGTAGACCAGTACATTGGTGGCGTCGAGCACGCCATCCTGCACCTGATGTACGCCCGCTTTTTCACCAAGGTGCTTTTTGATATGGGCATGGTGGACTTCGAAGAGCCGTTTACAAACCTTTTTACCCAGGGGATGATTTATTACAAGGGCGCGAAGATGAGCAAGTCCAAGGGCAACGTAGTCAATCCCGATGAACACGTTGAGCGTTACGGCGCCGACACGCTCAGGCTTTACATCCTTTTCATGGGGCCGCCGGAGTTGGACGTGGAATGGCAGGATCAGGGCATTGACGGCACCTCCCGCTTCCTGGGCCGTGTCTGGCGGCTTGTCAATGAGGTTGTGGAGAAAACCAAGCCGCTGCCGGAGGAGCGTCCTGACTTTGATGGCGCCGCTGGCCCGGCGGCATCCCTGCTGGGCAAAACGCACCGGACGACAGCCAAGGTGACTGCCGACATATCCGGGCGCTTTCGTTTCAATACGGCCATCAGCGCCATAATGGAGCTGGTCAATGAGGCATACCTCGCTAAGGAAACGCTGCTCGCTGATGAAGAGGGCAAGATTGTTATTCGTATCGTGGCCGAAACAGTGGTGGCGCTGCTGGATCCCTTCACGCCACATCTGGGCGCCGAACTCTGGCAGCGCCTCGGACACAAGTGCATCTGGCGGGAGCCTTGGCCGCAGGCTGATGAGCGCTGGCTTCAGGAAGAGACATACGAGCTGGTAGTGCAGATAAACGGCAAGGTTCGCGACCGTCTGCAGGTGCCTTCATCGGCCTCGCAGGAAGAGCTGGCGGCAGCGGCCCGCGCCAGCGGGCGCATTTCCAGATATACAGAGGGAAAACAGGTTGTCAAGGAAATTATCGTACCCGGACGGCTGGTTAATCTGGTAGTGAAATAACTGTTTCCTGCCGGCACAATATGTGCGTTGCTGAAATTCAGCGCCGCTGACCGAATGCCGGTATGAAGCATCGTTAAAGCTTGGACTTGAGATTTCCAGAACCGCGTTATATATTACGAACTGCTGGGTGGCCGAGAGCCGCCTTTTTTCATGCTCGATTCCGAAATGATGAACCCGGCTTCCTGGCATAGGTGGCTGAGGGCCAATTGATATAGGTCCTCAGCCTTAAAGGAAACGGATGCGCGAGTTGAACAGAGCCGGAGCCCACCCATGCCTTTGTCACGCGGTCAGGTAATCGCCTGGTCGCTGGCAGGTCTCGCAGTTCTGGCCCTGGGCGCCGGATACCTGCGCAGCTATCTGTCCGGGCCCCAGCCCGAGACAGCCACAACTATCACGATCAGCACCAGGGAATCACAGCCGGCCCGCATCAAGATCCACATTGTTGGCGCTGTAGCGCGTCCCGGCCTCTACGAAGCCAACTCTGGCGATCGCGTCGACGATGCGCTGCGGCTGGCGGGGGGTCCCACTGCCGCGGCCGATCTGGCGCAAATCAACCTTGCTGCCAAAATTGCCGACGGCCAGCAATTGGTCGTCCCGGAGAAAGGATCGCTTTCAGCTGCAGCCGGGGCATCCCCATCGTCATTATCATCCGCAAAGCCCGCCGTCAATCTCAATTCCGCCACTCTGGACCAGCTTACCCAACTGGACGGCGTCGGCCCCAAGACGGCGCAGAAGATCATCGCGTACCGGGAAAGCCACGGCGGTTTCAAGAGCGTCGAGGAGCTGATGCAGGTGCCCGGCATCGGCGAAGCCAAGTTTAACCAGATTAAAGACCAATTGTCAATCTAGCGGCTGTTTAATGTATCGATGCCTTCTTTGCAGCCGCTTGATGGTCCATTTGCCTGCCGGCCAGGGCGCCTGCTCCGGCAATTATGGCTGGGGCTGCCGGCCGTTCCGGTTGCTCTGCCGCTTCTTTACCTGTCAGGGCTGGCACTAAGCCTGGCCGTCCATTCATGGTGGCTGGCGCTGGCTGCCGGCTCGGCTGCTGCTCTGGTCTTGCTGATATTTACTTTGCGGGTGAGAAAAAGGTTTGTGCTTCTGCTTGCCTTCGCATTGCTGGGCCTAATGCTGGGCTCGGCCAGGCTGGAGAAGATGCAAACAAGCCTGCTGAAAGATGCATTTATGGGAAAGCGGGTGAGCGCTGACGCCGTCATTGTTGATGCCCCCAGCCAAAAGGGCGATCGCATAAGCTTCACGACCCATGTTGACAAAGTGCATTTTACGCGGACTGTATCGAATGATGATGAGGAAATCCTTGTTGAAATAATGTGTCATGATAAATGCACCCCGGACAGGGGCCAGGCGTTTCAGCAAGGCCGGCGCATCAGTGTCACGGGCCGCGTCCAGCCGGCTCCATCTTCGCCCGGCGCTGATTTCGATTATGGCCTTTACCTGCGACGGCGCGGAATTAACGTTATTCTGGTTGCGGATTCCGGCGCCGCCAAGGTTCTGCCGCATGCGCGCGGGAGCTGGTCCGGCCTGATCGACGCCGCTCGAAAACACGCCCTGGCGAGCCTTGAAAACGGCGGCTGGGGACCGGCGGGCGCAGTTCTGAGAGGGATGGTGCTGGGAGACACCAGTCAGGTTCCGGCCGAAATCATCTCGCAGTTCAGGGATTCCGGCCTTCTGCACCTGCTTGCGGTTTCTGGTGAAAACGTTGTTCTGCTTGGTTTCATCGTCTCGCTAATTTGTCGTTTGATGATGATGCCGCGGCTCGTTTCAACCCTCGTTGCCATGCTGACGCTTTGCGTTTATATCCCGCTTGCGGGAGCCGGGCCTTCAATTGTGCGCGCCGGCGTAGTAGGGATGCTGGGACTGACGGCCATGCTCTTTGCCCGTCAGGCAAACCGGCACTACTTCCTTGCCCTGGCGGCTGCTGTCATCCTCACCTTAAATCCGTACAGCCTGATGGACCCGGGCTTCCAGCTCTCATTTGCCGCCGTGCTGGCCATATTCGCGCTGGCGCCATTGTTGAAGGAGCTGCTCTGGTTCTTGCCCCGGACCCTAAAGGAGGTCATTTCCGTCTCCACGGCAGCAGGGCTGGCAACAGCTCCGATCACCCTGATTCATTTCCATCAGGTCTCACTGTTGACGGTGCCCGCCAATGTCGCCGCCGATTCGCTGGCGGGCCCAGTCATGCTACTGGGGACGCTGTCAATAATGGCGGGCACGATTTCATCAGATTTGTGCTGGGTGCTCAATGGAGCTGCGGCCATCTGCACCGGCTACGTTATTTCCGTGGCGCGCTTTTTCGCCGCGCTTCCGGGGGCGGTCTACAACGGCGGCCCGCCTTCGGCGGTGGCGACAATCTCATACTATGCCGGGCTTGCAGGCGCGGCCGGCATGGTCAAAAAAGGCGCCCTCCCGGCCGCGGCCAGATGGCTTAAGCGCCGGCGCCGGCTGGCGGCCGCCCTGGCGCTGATTGCCCTGGCCGTGACTCTTGGCTTCACCTGGCTTGGCCACAGCAGCTCCTCAGTCAGCCCGCCTGCCAGCTTTCGCGTCTCTTTCTTTGATGTCGGACAGGGTGATTCGGCGCTGATCCAGGTTCCGGGCGGCGCCAGCGTTCTGATTGACGGCGGACCCGGCTCATCTGTCCTTGAGCGGCTTTCCCAAAGCGGAGCCGGCAGGCTTGACGCAGTCATCCTTACCCATAGCCATGCCGACCACCTGGCCGGGCTGATTGAGGTCCTCAAACATTACCGGGTTGACGCCGTCTACGACGGCGGCTCGCCCTCTGCCAGCCCTATGTACCGGGAGTTTCTCAAGGAGATCAGGGATAAAGGCATTCACTACCGCGTTGTTCGCCGGGGGCAAAAGCTGACCTATGGAGAGCTGACGCTAAACGTTTATAATCCCGGCGACAACCAGCGTCCGGATGACCCCAACGCCAACTCCATAGTGCTGGTCGCCAGCTACCGGGGTCTTGATATACTTTGTCCGGGAGATGCGGAGGGAGATGTGCTGCAAAAACTCGATCTGCCCCAAGTGGCTGTTTACAAGATTGGCCATCACGGCAGTCGTGACCCGTCGCTGGGGCAGGTGCTTGACCGGGTGCAGCCGTCCATTGCCGTCGTGTCCGTAGGCGCGCAGAATGATTACGGGCATCCGGCAGCCGACACGATGGCGAAGTTAAAGGCGTCCGGGGCCCGCATTTTCAGGACCGACCGCCAGGGCACAATCCGCCTGTCGCTAACAGAAAAAGGGATTGAGGTAAAAACGGACCGTTGAACGCGAGAGCAAAAAAGAAAGAGCCGCTAAGGTCAGCCTACTTGATCACCGGCAGCGACGAAACCAAGGTTGAAAAAGCGGTGCGCCGCCTGAAGCAGCGCGTCATTGCCGATTCAGGGACCGATCTGAATATTGATCTTTTTGACGCCCGTGAGCACATGGCGCTGGAAGTGATCCAGGCGGCAAACACGCTTCCGTTTGGCGCCGGCCCCAGGCTGGTGCTGGTGACGCATGCCGGCGCCTGGGGCAAGTCAGACAAGAATGCTATTCTATCTTTTCTTGCCGATCCTCCCCTGGGCTCAGTCTTAGCACTTATAGGAAGCGGCATCAAAAAAAATGAAGCCTTGTTCAAAGCGGTGGCCGGCTGCGGCCAGGTGCTGGCCTTTGAAGCGCCGCGGCACGCCGGTCTGGCACATTGGGCCCGGGAGCAGGCAAGACAGTTTGGGATCAAGCTTGGCCCGGCTGAAGCCGGTCGGCTTGTCTTCCTGGCCGGAGCTGACCAACGGTCGATCCTCAGCGAGCTGGACAAGCTTGCAGCCGGCCTCGGCCCAGGGCAGGTCAGCATGGACGATATTGATAACCTGTGCTGGTCATCTGCTGAAACAAAGATCTGGGATCTCACCGATGCCTTGGGTTCAGGCGACAGGGCAACAGTCTTCCGCCAAGTGGAGGCTCTTTTTGGCGAGCATGCTGCGCCGGTGGCGGTTTTCTTCTCTATAGCCAAGCACTTTAGATCCCTGGCAATGGTGGCTGAAGCAGCCGGGAGGGGGGAGGACGCCTACCAGTCGGCGCTGGCCCTGGGGCTGAAGCCTTTTCCGGCAAAAAAGATCGCCGAGCAGAGCCGCAATTTCGCTGCTGCGCGGCTGAAACGGGCCACCTGTATTCTCGCGGAGCTCGACGCTGACCTGAAGGGCAGAAAAGATATGCGCCCGGACCTGGCGCTGGAAATGGCAGTGGCAAAAATCATGGATTTGATGACTTAGCCGCTCTTGCCTGTTCCAAATCAAGAAAGAAAACCGTATAGGCAACAATGAAGAATGACAGCGCCGCACTGATCACGGCAGCAAAGGCCACGTCGGAGAAAAAGACGCCCTGGCTGACATTGAGGGTGTTAATGATAGCGGTCAGCGCCATCGCCATCACGCCAAATATCACTGAAAAACCGAGCACTTTCCACCACCTGTTTTTGACAAGGTCCATGCTGTACCTGACGGCGCTCCAGCCGGTCTGATTACGGAGAATGACCGCCTGGATGGCAAAGGTCCAGTAGATGTAAAACACAATCATTGGAATAACAAGAAACAAAAAAAGGAAAGAAAGCATTACCTCAATCATCAGCAGTGTGATAATGGCTGCCGGCCAGCGCTTCAGCGCCCTGGCCATGGCCGAGCGCCAATCAACCGTCTCACCGTCAGCGGCGGCCTTCACCACCAGCGCGATTGCCATGAAAGACAGGGCGCCTGCCAGCGAGCTGAAAAAATGAATTGCCAGGGAAACGCCGGCAAGCTCCGCCGTCGCCTCTGCGAAGCCGGTCCAGTCGATCTGTTGAGACTGGTTGTTCCGAAGCAGGTCGGACTGCTGAGTCAGAAAATCCTGCTGGCTTGTCAGGATCGGCAGCCGGTTGATTCCCCAAGCGGCGGCTGCCACCGGAATTTGCACGATCAGGGTAATAATCAGGATAAGCTTGATCTTGTCCTTAAATATTTTCCAGGCCCGCGTGAATGTACCACCCAGGGAAATCCCGGCAGTGGCAGTTGCCTCGGTATTCATAAGGTTATTTCCTCCTGCTGGACAGTAGTGTCAGCCTGCCGTGGCGGACGTCCCGCCGCCCCTGGCGGCGTTGGCCTTCCCGGTTGCTCGTGTCAAGCCGCCGCCTTAAGCTTGCCGGCAAACCCGGGATAATCTATCAAAATATGATTGCAAACGCTAAAATTGCCTGACGGCCGGCGGCGCCGCAAGCCTGCACCGGTAAAAACTGCAGAGGTAACTTTTGGTTAGATGTGACTGTATCTGGCCGATTTGAAACCTCAAAGCCGGCGCCTGCATCTAAGAATCTGTTGTGAAAATGAAACCAAGGAGCGAAGATGCAAGGTATGGTTTTTTTCCTGCCGTTGGGGATTTTGGCCGGCATTGCGTTGATGAAGTGGAGCGCCCGGCGGCGGCTGCGCCGCGCCGGCGTGCGTGAAGTGGGAGCGCTGGAAGCTTTGGAATTAATTGATAATCGCGGCGCGATCGTCTTTGACGTGCGCGAGCAAAATGAATATCAAGCAGGCCGGATACCGAACGCCAGGCATTTGCCCCTCCGTCATGTCGCCGCCAGGCTTAAGGATCTGGAAATATTGAAAGACAAGCCGGTTGTTGTCAGCTGCCGCAGCGGCCGCCGCTCGGCGTCAGCCAGCATGCTGATGCGCCAAAATGGCTTTAATCAGGTTTATAATCTTAAGGGAGGGCTTTCAGCCTGGCGGAAAGCGAACCTGCAATTGGAGAGATGATGCCTTCAGTTACTATTTATGCCGCGTCTGTATGCCCGTACTGCGCCGCCGCTGAGCGGCTGCTTCAGGAAAAAGGCGTCACCGGAATCAATAAGATTAACGTCGACCTGGATTCAGGCGGCCGCGACCAGTTGGAGCAGAAAACCGGCCGCCGCACCGTGCCGCAGGTCTACATCGGCGATTATCATGTGGGCGGGTACGATGATTTAGCCACTTTGGAGAAGAGCGGTAAACTGGGCCAGCTGCTGCAAGGCGGTTGACGAGCCTCATTTTTTTATTCGCGTCATCGCCACCATCGCGTTCAGTCCTATTTCCTTATCTTTGCTGGCCGCCAGTTCCTGCAGACAAGGAATTGCGTCTTCGATCAGGTCCGGGCTGTTCATGCCGATGATGCCGATTGCCATGATCGCATTCTTGACTACAGTAGCGTCGCTGCTTTTGAGATAGTTGATCAAAATTGGCATATGTTCGCGCACCATATCCGGGTAATTAAATCCCAGGGCACCAAAGGCGAAAACTACGCCGCCGCAACTGGTTTCCTTGGCGTGCCGCAGCACTTTGACCAGCTTGGGGAACTGGTCCTTGATCAGCTCCGGCGAGTTGACGCCAATCTTTCCCAACGCATGGGCGCCTGCTTCCTGCTCGTCTTCAGAGCCGGAGTCCAGCATCTTTACCAGCGGCGGCAACTGATCCTCAACCAGGTCGGGAAAATTAAAGCCGATGTTGCCGATCGCGTAGGCCGCGTCCTGGCGGACAAAAGGATCATCATCCAGCATCATTGTCTGAAGCAGCGGCAGCACTTCTTGCGATTTATCCCTGAAGTTGAAAACCAGGTTGCCCAGAGCGCAGGCGCCTTCCGATTTCAGGCCCGGGTTATCATCCAGAACTTTCATAATCGTGCCGGTGTACCCGTACACGTCTTCCGGGTGATCAAAACCATAGCGCCCCAGCACGTTGAGGATGCCCCGCTGTGTCTCCTCATCTGAGTCCTCCAGGCAGTGGATCAGCTTCTTGACCATTTGCTGGCGGTCCCTGTACAGCAGGTTGGCAACTTCGCCAAATTTTTTTTCTTTAAGCAGCTTTTCCAATGTCGATGACATGTTAAAATAAAAAATTGGGCTCAAAGCCCGGCCGTTCCCCGGAGAGTGTACACGGGAGCGCTCTTTTGATTTAACGATCATAGCACGCCTTCGCTGGATACCGTTAGGGCGGTCCGGCTGCGCCAGGAACGGCCTCGAAGTGGCTTTGGTTCAACTCGCTGCTGCCGGGCTCGCACATCCACCAAGGCACATAGCGCCAGGCTCTGCGCAGCTCCCGGTCAAGCGTTTTGAAGTTAGGCTCGTAGCAGGATACCAGCCGCCAGAAACGCCGCGAGTGATTCAGCTGCACCGTATGGCAAAGCTCATGGACAAATACATATTCCACCAGCAGCGCCGGCACAAACAGCAGTTTCTCGTTGATGCTGATGGTGCGCCTGGCGGAGCAACTGGCCCAGCGCGTGCGCTGTTTCCTTAAGGAAGCGCGGTCAAAAGGCAGGTCCAGCTCTGCGCTTACCTGCCGCAGCCAGGCGGGAAGATAGGCGCGCGCCTTTTTTGCTGTCCAGCGCCGGAGCGCACCGGTGCAGCCCCGGCGGGAGATATTTCCGGAAACCAACAGGCTGTTGCCGTTCTCGCGAAACAGCGTCCGGCTAAAATTGCCGGGCCGGTAAACGACATCGCGCTCTTGACCGATAGCGCGAAATGTAATTACTTCAGGCAGCGGCAGACGGCGGGCTGGGGAAATTATTCACCTTTCTGCTGAGGTTTCTTGCGCGGGGCAGCCTTTTTTGTATCCGGCTTTTCGCCGTTGTCCTTATTTTCACCAGCGGCATTGTCTTTATTGTCTTTAGCTTGTTTTTCTTGTTCTTTCTCCTCTGCAGCCGCTTTGGCTCCCTGCTTTTTTCCCGGTTCGGGCTGGACTTCAGCTTCGTCAGATGCTGCTTTCCCTGCCGAAGCGGCCTCCGGCGCCGGCTTTTCTTTTTCGGCTGGGGACGCTGCTGCTTTTGCTTCTTTCGGCGCGGTTTTCTCAGCTTTAGCCTGGCCTGCCTTGGTATCTGCCTGTTGCCCACGGGTGCGCGACTTCTTGGCCTGCCTGGCCTCGGCCCTCCCCGAGCGCAGCTCTGCCTTGCTTTTTCCCTTAGGCTTGCCGGCGGCCGGCCCAACGGGCTTTCGCACGCCGTCGGCCGGCTCGACGATTGCCGCCACCCGGGACTTCTTGCGGGCGGCGCTGTTGGTATGCAGCACCCCGCGCCCGGCAGCCCGGTCAATCAGTGAGATCAGCTCCAGCCCCAGTTGCTGGGCCTTGCCTTCATCTTCCCGGGCGGCAACGGCCAGTGATTTAAACAGGGTCTTGATCCGCGACTTGTACCTCAGATTTTCCAGGCGTTCGCGCCTGGCAATTTTGACCCGCTTGCGTTGCTGTTTTATATTTGCCAATATTACTCCTGCCTGTTCAACATGTTAGACGTTTTATAGACATGCAAGGGCGAATGATAACACAAAAAAAGGACTGCGAACAATGGCCCCGTCCAGAGAAAGGGGCAGGATAATGGCCGCAGCGTATCGAATGCTTGCCGGTGAACAATAACCCGCCACCTTATCAGTTTTCCGATTTTTGGGAATACCTGGCGCGGCGCTTCCATTTAAGCTCCCAGGAACAGGGGCCGGGAAATGTGCGTCCGCTGAAAACGCGCAAAAAAAAGCGCCTGTGGCTGCGCATCACAATCGGCGTCATCATTCTGCTGCTGATTGTCTCTCTGGGCCGGGGCGTTTACCTTTATACAGAATGGCTCTGGTTTGGCGAGGTTGGCTATACCGGCGTTTTCTGGAAAGTGCTGCTGGCAAAAGTTGGCCTCGGCCTGGGCGCCGGCGCCGTTTTCTTTGCTTTTATTTACGGGAACATCCTGCTGGCCCGGCGGTTGTCGCCCAGATTCAAGGTCGGCCCCGGAAGCGAGATAATCGAAAGGGTGCCGGTCCCCGACAGGCTGTTTAACTTGTTGGTGCCGCTGGCCTTGCTTCTGCCGACCATCATCATTATTGCCGCCGTTGGCAGCGGCTGGCTGGATCTGCTCAAGTTCCTTTACCGGGCTCCGTTTGGGGTCAACGACCCTATTTTCGGTCATGACGCCGGCTTCTACATATTTGCGCTGCCTTTCCTGAAATTAATGCAGTCGTTCGCCTGGTGGACACTGATCCTGTCACTGCTGGCTACTGCCGCCATTTACTTTTTCGACTATGCCATCAACTGGGAGAAAGACCGCCTTAAGTTCGCGCCCCACGTCAAGGGCCACCTGTCGGTGCTGCTGGGGCTGATCATGTTTACACTGGGGTTCAGCTACCTGCTGAAGGGCTACACGCTGATGTACTCCGGCCGGGGCGTTGTTTACGGGGCCAGCTA
Organism: Actinomycetes bacterium; assembly: GCA_021790115.1. GTDB lineage: Bacteria > Actinomycetota > Thermoleophilia > BMS3ABIN01 > BMS3ABIN01 > JACWAD01. The sequence goes on from JAJYIM010000030.1 coordinate 15,928, forward strand.
TACCGATGTGCATGCGCAACTGCCTGTCTACAAATTTCTGTTCGCGGTTGCGATTATATCGGGAATACTTTTTTTGGTCAACACATACTTCCGCGGCTGGAAGCTGCCGATAGCGGCGATTGGCCTGATCATCCTGACAGCCATCTTTGCCGGAGTCGTCTACCCTTTTATCATCCAGCAATACGAGGTTTCCCCGAATGAGCTGGCCAAGGAAAAACCGTACATCAAGTACAATATTGACTTTACCCGCCAGGCTTTTGACCTGAACGGATTTCAGGAAAAGCCATTTGCGGCGGATAACAACCTCACCGCTGCCGATATTCAGGCCAACGCCGCCACCGTCAACAATATCCGCCTCTGGGAGCCAAACGCGCTGGGGCAGACATACAACCAGATCCAGGCGATCCGCCTCTACTATAATTTCCCCGATGTTGATGTAGACCGCTACATGATAGGGGGCAAAGAGACGCAGGTGATGCTGGCCGCCCGCGAGCTCTCTGTTGACAGTCTTCCCGACCAGGCTAAAACATGGCAAAACGAGCATCTGGTCTATACACATGGCTATGGCCTGACAATGAGCCAGGTGGCGCAGGTGAGCGCTGAGGGGCTTCCTCAACTGCTGATCAAGGATTTGCCGCCCCAAAGCTCAGCGCCGGAATTAAATGTCAGCAATCCGGCAATTTATTATGGCGAACAGGCCAATAATTATATTGTTGTCGACAGCAGCGCCAAGGAATTCGATTATCCCAAGGGCAATGACAATGTCTACACGAGCTACGCCGGCAGCGGCGGCATCAACATCTCGGGCCTGTTAAACCGGCTGGCTTTCAGCTGGCGCTTTGCCAGCCTGAAACTGCTGGTCAGCGACGCCATCCAGGGCCAGACGCGCATCATGATCCATCGCCAGATACAAGACAGGATCCGCAACATTGCGCCATTCCTTCTTTATGACAATGACCCCTACCTGGTGGTTGCGGATGGCCGCATGTTCTGGATCCAGGACGCTTATACGACAACGGACAATTACCCATACTCACAGCCTTCCCCGGAGGGCTACAACTACATCCGTAATTCTGTCAAAGTCGTTGTTGACGCCTACAATGGCAACGTTACTTTCTATGCCGTTGACGACAAGGATCCATTGCTTCAGACCTACCGCAATATCTTTCCCGGCCTGTTTACGTCCGCTGACAAGATGCCAGATCAGATCCGCCAGCATCTGCGCTATCCAGAAGACATGTTTAAATCGCAGGCAGAGATGTATGCCACTTATCATATGACCGACCCACAGGTTTTCTACAACAAGGAAGACCAGTGGAGCATTCCGCATCTGGGTGACAGCGGCACCGAGATGGCTCCGTATTACGTGACGATGAGCCTGCCCGGCGAGAACAAGGAGCAGTTCATGCTGCTGCAGCCGTTTGTGCCAAACACGAAGGACAACATGATTGCCTGGATGGCGGCCAAGTCCGATCAGGGAGTCTACGGTCAGGGGCTGGTGTTCGAATTCCCCAAGGACAAGTTAGTGTTTGGTCCCCAGCAGATCATGGCGCGCTTTAACCAGGATCCAACCATATCGCAGCAGGTGACGCTGTGGAATCAAAGCGGCAGCCAGGTAATTTACGGCAACCTGCTTGTCATCCCGGTCAACCAGTCTATTCTTTACGTGGAGCCGCTTTATCTGCGCGCCCAGCAGGGACAGATACCCGAGCTTAAGCGGGTGCTGGTCGCTTACGGGGATCAGGTGGTCATGGAAGAAGACCTGGCCAAAGCGCTGACGAAAATATTTGGCGCCCCAGTGGCGGGCGTTGCCGCAAAGCCGCAGGCGGCCGCCACGGCGCCGGCGACGCCTGCTGCAAGCGCAGCTCCGAATCTAAAGGCCCTGGCCGGCACCGCTCTTGACCATTACAACAAGGCGCTTGCCGCCGAAAAGCAGGGAGACTGGACTACATACGGAAACGAGTTAAAGGCTCTTCAAGATACGCTGAATCAGATGCAGTCGGCAGCCGGGGGATAACAGGCAACCAAACAGGACAGGCTCCGGGTGATCTTCAACCTCTAGGCCTTGGGACCCACACTCAGCCTGTTGAGGCTGTGATTGGCGGACTCCCTTGCCGCCTCTTTCTGCCTCGCCGGCTTCCCTTGGCCCGGCCTGCGACCTCCCGGAGCTCTAAACATGATATCGTCAGAAACTGCTTCTTTTAAAACTGCCAGAGAAAGAATGCCGACGCAAAAAAGTGAGCCCCAAGCGATGATTGCTGACGGCCTGAACAAGTGAATCAATCCGACAATCTGCCGGAAGGAGTTTCAGCCCATTTCTTTGTCTTGGGACTCAATTATATTATCGCGCAGCTGGAAATTAATAAACATTTTCCCGGCTGGGCGGCGGCAAACAACTTGAAACGATATGCTCAGCAAATATCCCGGTTTTCCCAGGGGCAAAATTGTCACCCGTACCGATATCTGAAGTAGAAGCCACGCCGATAGGCCGCCGCCTTGCCGCCGCCGCCTTGATCGTTATCGCTGCCACCGCCGCGTCGCGGGGATTTGGCTACGTGCGTGAAATCGCCGCCGCCGCCTATTTCGGGGCAGGGCCTGCCAAAAGCGCCTTCGATGTCGCCTTCCTGGTGCCTTCCACAGTTCAAATCCTGGTTGCGCAGGCAGCGCTGAGCGCGGCGCTGATTCCTGTTTTCGCTGGATTGTTAGAGAAGGGAGACCGGAAGGAGGCATGGCTGGTGGCCCGCACGGTTTTCACTTTGATGATGTTGATCCTTGGCGTCGTTGTCGTCGTCTGCATCGTTTTTGCCCCTCAAATTATGCCATTGTTCGCCCCGGGATACCGTCATGACGCAGTTATGATGACAAAGATTGTTTATATGTCGCGCCTGCTTTTCCCAACAGTTTTGCTGCTTGCGGCCACCGGCGTATTCATTTCAGTTCTAAATTCGTTTGATCATTTCACGTTGCCGGCAGTTGCGCCTATTGCATGGAATGTGGTGATTTTGCTGGCAATTTTTTTTGGCTCCGGCCGGCTGGGTATCGACGCCCTTGCCTGGGGTGTGCTGCTGGGCACGCTGGCACAGTTGCTAATGCAGTTGCCCGGACTGGCCCGCCGTGGCGGCAGGTTAGGCTGGAGCCTCTCCTGGCGTAATCCTTACGTGCGGCAGGTGGGGGCCCTGATGTTGCCTGTCAGCCTCAGCCTGGGACTGATTAATTTAAACGGCGTCATTGATATTCAGTTTGCATCATTCCTGGGGCAGGGCGGGGTTGCAGCAATGAATTACGCTTTTCGCCTGTATCAGTTGCCTGAGTCGCTTTTTGCCATCGCCGTGGGAACGGTGCTCTTCCCGACGTTGTCAAAACTGGTTGCGCGCAAAGATTACGATGGCTTCAGTGACACTGTTTCCATGGGGCTGCGCATCATTTTCTTTATTCTCATTCCCGCGACGGCATTCATGCTGGCGATGTCAGAGCCGCTGGTAAGACTGGCCTACCAGCATGGCCAGTTCGGAGCCGGGAGCACCACCTTGGTGGCCTCGTCGTTATTTTTCTTTGCTTTTGGCAGTGCTTTCAGCGGCGGCAGCGCATTGCTGACGCGAAGTTTTTTTTCACTCGGCCGCCCGTGGATTCCCACGACCGTTGCAATTTTCAATCTGGGCGTCAATGCTTTGCTAAACTGGCTTCTTATTAAACCATTCGGACTCGGCGGGATACCGCTTTCCACTTCAGTGGTGTCTGCTTGCACGTTTGTTGTTCTCATGATTTTGCTGAGACGTCAACTGTGGCGCATAAATGGCCGCAAGATTTTCAGGTCTGCTATTGCGGCCTTTATCCTCTCGGCTGTAGCAACATTGGCCGGTTACGCTGCCTGGAGGGGGCTTGACGTCCGACTGGGGCGGAGTCTTTCAGCGCAATTGTTGTCCGTATTTGGCAGCATCGCGGCCGCATTCCTTGCTTACTTGGGCGCCGCCTGGCTAATAAGGATGCCTGAACTTGGGCTGGTGAGACAGCTGAGGCGAGGCCGTAAGTAATATTCCGGCGAATAAAAAAAACGGCAAAAGATACTGCCACACCGCTGTTGCCTGCGCTTTTTCGCCCGGCCTCGCTACGAAGAACCTTTTGAGATAGATTAAAAACAGGCACTTAAAAATTGGCACCCGGGGGTACCCCCAGCTTTAATGTTATCAAAACAGGCAACACATCACAATACAACCTTGGTTGTATTTTTGCCCAGTCAAAACTGGAACCGCTTCCGGACCAATCTCGTCTTCATTTTTGATAATCTGTTTATTCAACAGGGGAATTGAAATTCACTTTCAAGTTCGCACAATGCCAAGAATGGGGTTGCTCAAGATGCTCTCAGCCTGGAGGTGCTGGTAAATATCAGGCTTGATCCCGGCCTGCGCATTAGTAATTTATGACCGATCAATCCCTCATCCGCAATTTCTCCATTATTGCCCATATTGACCACGGCAAATCGACGCTGGCCGACCGCATTCTCGAAATCACAAACACCGTCAGCGGCAGGGACATTACCGATCAAATGCTGGACATGATGGACCTGGAGCGGGAGCGTGGCATCACCATCAAGGCGCAGGCGGCCCGAGTGCTTTACCGGTCCAGGGACGCGCAACAATACATGCTGCACCTGATCGACACTCCCGGGCATGTTGACTTTTCTTACGAAGTATCAAGAAGTCTGGCTGCTTGCGAGGGCGCCTTGTTAGTGATAGATGCAGCCCAGGGAGTTCAGGCGCAAACGCTGGCTAATACTTACCTGGCTCTGGACAACAATCTTGAGATCGTGCCGGTGCTAAATAAAATCGACTTGCCGGCTGCCGATCCCGACCGCGTTGCTGCTGAAGTTACCGAGCTTTTTGGCGCCAGCGCCGATGAGATTTTGCGCGTTTCGGCCAAGACAGGTGAAGGGGTAGAGGCGGTGCTTGAGGCCATTGTTAGCCGCATTCCGCCGCCCGGCGGCGATCCCGCGGCGCCGCCCCGGGCCCTTATTTTTGACTCTGTCTATGACCAATACCGGGGAGTTATCGCCTTTGTGCGTGTCGTAGACGGCTCATTTAAAAAAGGCGGACAGATAAAGGCGATCGCTTTAGGAACGCTGGCTGAAATCGAGGAAGTGGGTTTCTTCTCGCCCAATATGATGCCGGCCGCTTCCCTTTCGGCCGGAGAAGTCGGCTATATCATCACCGGCATCAAGACAGTGCGCGATCTGCGCGTGGGCGACACCCTGACCAGCGCCGCTAAACCAGCCCTAAAAGCACTTCCTGGATACCGCGAGGCAAAGCCGATGGTGTTCTGCGGCCTCTTTCCCATTGAAGGTGATGAGTACCCGGCATTACGAGAAGCACTCGACAAGTTAAAACTGAACGATGCTTCCTTAAATTACGTTCCCGAGACTTCCAAGGCCCTGGGCTTCGGTTTCCGCTGCGGGTTTCTGGGCCTGCTGCACATGGATATCATCAGGGAGCGCCTCGAGCGTGAGTACAGCCTTGATTTGCTGGCGACAACCCCTAACGTAGAGTATAAAGTCAACACCGCCAGCGGCGAGGAAGTTATCGTTCACAATCCGGCGGAAATGCCTGATCCAGCCAAAATTATCCTGATCAGGGAACCTTATGTAAAGGTTTCCGTGCTGGTGCCCGGTGACTTTGTGGGGGCAGTTATGGAGCTCTGCCAGGAGCGCCGGGGAGACTTTGATGACATGCAATACCTGTCATCGAACAGGGTGCAGCTTCATTATCAAATTCCCCTGGCGGAGATTGTGCTTGATTTTTTTGATCAGCTGAAATCCCGCACTAAAGGTTATGCTTCCATGGATTATGAGATGTCCGGTTACCGTGAAAGCAAATTGGTTAAATTGGAAATACTCATCGCCGGCGAGCCGGTGGATGCCCTGTCGCTGATCGTGCACCAGAGCAAGGCCTTCGGGCAGGGGAAAGCCTTGGTAGAACAGCTTAAATCAGAGATACCGCGCCAGCTTTTCGAGGTCGCCATTCAGGCCGCCATCGGCAAAAAAATTGTCGCCCGGGAGACTATTCCCGCCAAGCGCAAGGATGTGCTCGCCAAATGTTACGGCGGTGACATCACTCGTAAACGCAAGTTGCTTGCAAAGCAGAAGGCAGGGAAAAAGCGCATGAAACAGCTCGGCAGCGTCGAGATTCCCCAGAAGGCGTTCCTGGCGGTGCTAAACATCGAGAAAAAGCATTAAGAATCTATATCATAAGGCTGTTCGCAGCCGATGGCGTTTGCAGCCGGCCACAGCAGAACATGCCTTTTAAGATAGATGCTAAAGAAAAAGCCCCAGTCTAGCCGGCACTGGGGCTTTCCACTAGGGGGGTGGGGGGTTGAAAGGTTATTGGGCACCTTTCTTCCAATGTCAAACTATCATACCCCTATAGGTATCGTCAATAGGTAGAAAAATTTTAATATTTTAATATTTCTAATGGAAAAGTGAAGAAATGCAGATAATTCTTATAGCGCCGGCAATTTCTGTTTATTCTTGCTGCTTCATGCATGCTACCATTGATTAATATAGATTTAACTGACCGTACAATTCACTCAGCATGCCGTCAATTGAGTGTAAGTAACTGGCTCGGCATAAAGGACACAGCGGTTTAGAATCCGGCGAAAGAGATCGGTTCGCTGGCGTCTACGGTTGTAGCGGTAGCAGAACTCATCAAGATAGGATCGCAGATGCTTGGCACTGACACCGTGAAAGACATCGAGGATCCAGCGCTTAAGGTTGGAGACAGTAATGTGCACCCAGGGAAGCAGTTCGGCGGGGTTTTCGACTCCTTCCATAACCAGGGGCTGATGGTCAAAGCCGAGTCTGCCCAGCTTCCCGTAGGCGGGCCAGCCGTCGGTGGCGACGATGCTTCCCGGAGTCACATGGCTTGTGGCCGCATCGCCCAGACTGAGGCCGCTAATGTCATGGGTAACCTGGATGTGAGCCAGGGAGCAACCGCCGCTTTCGTTTTGCCTGGCCATCACCGCCACCGGGGTTTTACCGGAGGCACCGCGACCCCGTTTTCCTTTACTAGCACCGCCGACGTAGGCTTCATCCATTTCCACCACGCCCGCAAGCATCAGCTCCCCTTCCTTCCTGGCCATGGCGCGGGTGATCTTTCGCCTCATGCTCCAGGCGGTAAACGGGGCTACGCCCAACTGCCGGGAAAGCTCGGCCGAGGAGATGGGTTTCTTGGTCTGGGCCAGCAGGTAGATGGCCAAAAACCACTTCTTAAGATCGGTCCTGGTTCCCTCGAAGATTGTGCCGGCGGTGGCAGAAGACTGATGACGGCAGGCTACACACTGAAAGAGCGGCCGTTTCTTGTGCGCATAAGATCGGTCGTGGCCGCAGCGGGGGCAGCGAAAGCCTGCCGGCCAGCGGTGCTCAAAAAGAGCCCGGCGGCAGTCTTCCTCGGTCTTGTACATTTCCATAAATTCCATCAACGTCTCTGGGCCTTTCATGGCATACCTCCTGCTTATGTTTACTAACAGAAGGTATCAGCCGGATCGGACGGAAGCTGAT